>JAAYBZ010000139.1 GCA_012744445.1 Myxococcales bacterium
ACGAAGATGCGCCCGTTGCCGAGCTGCATCGCCTGCCACTCCTTGAGTCGGAGGTCGCGGAGCGCGCGGGGCATGAAGAAGCCGAAGGGGCGCTTCGCGTCGATGAGGTTGGGCTTGCGGACGCCGCCGGAGAAATGGCCGAAGCGGATGCGGCCTTCGTGCACGAGGGCGTCGGGAGGCGGCTCGAGGTGGCGTGCGGGCTTCGTCATGGCGGCGGAGTGTAGAGCATCGTACGCCGCGAGGCCGCGATCACTTCGTGCGCGGCGGGATCGCGGAGACGATCGCTTCGGCGTTGGAGAGGAAGAGGGAGTGCTCGCCGAGCTCGGCCGGGAAGACGGCGCTCCTTCCGGCGCCGATCACGCGCTCGCCGCGGAGCTCACCGTCGACGAGCGTCACGTCCTCTCCGAGCGACGCGACGGATCCGCGCACGACCGTGATCCCGATCAGCGTGCCTAGCGAGGGGAGTCGCGTGACCCCGCTTCCCGAGATCCGCGCGACGAGGAGATCGGACGAAGCGATCCCTCCCTCGAAGCCCGCGAGGGGCTCGAAGCGCACGTCCCCGGGCGACGGCGCTCCGAGCGAGCGCTTCACCTGGCGATCGAATTCCTCGCCGCGCGGGCGGGAGAAGTCGGTCACGGCGAGCGCGCGCTCGAGGTGGAGCTCGCGGGGTCTTCCGTCGGGCGACTCGCGCCCTCGATCGTCGTAGCGCCGGTTCCAGTCCCAGTAGCGATACGTGATGCCGCGTCGCCCGGGCTGGACGCGCTGCGGCTCGACGAGGAAGACGCCCGCGCCGACCGCGTGCGGGACGCCCGGCTCGACGAGGAAGAAGTCGCCCTTCTCCACCGGGTGGAAGCGGAGGAGTCCGCTCACGTCGTCGCCGCGCTCGATCGCGCTCCGCAGCGTGACTTCGTCGACGCCCTCTTCGAGGCCGAGGAAGACGCCCGCGCCCTCTTCGTGGTCGACCACGTACCAGGCCTCGGGCTTGCCGCTCTCGTCGGGGGCGAGCGCGGGGTCTCCGTCGTGCGGGTGGATCTGCACGCTGAGCGGCGCGGCCGCGTCGAGGAGCTTGACGAGGAGCTCCATCGCGCGTGCTTCGCCGAGCCAGGCCTCGGGCGCGCGGGCGATGACGTCGGCGAGAAGGGGACCGCCTGCGACGCGGCTCGGGAAGTCGGGCTCGACGGAGATCTCCCAGCTCTCGCCGATGCGCGCGTCGATCTCGCCCGTGACGTGCGGGGCCTTCAGCGCCGGCAGGCGCGGCCCGCCCCAAGGCGTGCGCGAGCGCGGCGTGAAGTTCGCCGGATCGAGCAGGAGAGGCTTGAGGTCAGGGGAGGGCATGGTCTCGGCGGGGCGGTTCCAAACGGGGGGACGCGCCAGTTTTTTTGCGCGCACTCGGTGGTTCGATGTAGGTTCGCTTCGCACTCAGGAGACGGCCCCATGAGCTACACCGGCACCGAACGACGCATCCACAAGGTCTTCGTCACCCGCAATACCGAATACCACGTCCGCCGCAACATCTGCGTGGGCGTCCGCGACCGCCGCACGGGCGAGTGGCTCCACGGCCACATCGCCCTGAGGAGCCGCATCTCGGGCGGGATCCGCTTCACCGACAGCGGCGTGTCGGCCACCGACGACAAGCCCGGCATCGGCGAGAGCCTCTTCATCACGGCCGGCACCCGCGATCTCGTCACGAGCCCCGTCGTCGCGATCGAGCGCCCCGAGCGCGCGATCGTGATGTCGTACGAGCACTGATCACTCGAAGAGCGACGCCGGATCGACGTGTCGCTCGTCGAGATCGCGCACCTCGAGGAGCTCGACGAAGCCATCGGCCGCGCGGACCTTCACCGCGCCCTCGTCGATGAACGCCTCGGCGGGCTCGAAGCCCTTGGGGCCTTGGGCGACGCGCGCGCGCACGACCACGACGGTGTTCTCGCCGAGCTGCGCGACGCAGCCGGGGTAGGGCGCGCCCGCGCGGACGCGGTTGACCACGCGCTCGGCGGGCTCGTTCCAATCGATCGAGAGCTCCCAGAGGCCGGGCGCGGGGGCGAGCGTCGCGCCCGTCTTGGGTTGCGGCGAACCTTCGAGCGGCTCGCCACGCGAGAGGCGCTCGGCGGCGGAGACGAGGAGCTCCAGGGCCAGCCGATCGAGCGCGCGGGCGAGCCGCCAGGCGTTGGTGTCCTGGGGGATGGCGTAGCGCTTCACGTCGATGATCGCGCCGGTGTCGTAGTCGCGCTCGAGGCGGTGCAGGGTGACGCCCGTCTCGCGGTCGCCCTCGAGGAGCGTCCAGAAGAACGGGTCGGGG
>JAAYBZ010000013.1 GCA_012744445.1 Myxococcales bacterium
CGCCCGACGACGTCGAGGCCTTCGACGCCCTCGGCAAGCTCCTCGAACGCCAGGGGCGGCTCCCCGAGCTCCTCGAGCTCCGCCAGCGCGAGATCGAAACCTGCGCCGATCGTGAGCGCCGCATCGAACTGCGCCTCGACCTCGCCCGGCTCGTCGATCGCATCGAGCGTGAAGGCGGCCGCATCGAGGCGCTCCGCGCGAACCTCGCCGAGGCTCCGGGCCACGTGCCCTCCATCGAGGCCCTCGAGGCCGTGCTCTGCCGCTACGGGCAGTTCGACGAGGTCGTCGATCTCCTCGCCTCGCAGGCCGAGGCGACCTCCGGCACCACGGCGGCGCGGCTCTACGAGCGCCTCGCGCGTATCGCGGCCGATTCGCTCGGCGACGCCGAGCGCGCCATCCAGGCCTACCGCAAGGTCGTCGAGATCGAGCCGCGCGTGAGCGCCCTCGACGCGCTCGCCGAGCTCCACGTGGCGCGCGGCGAGCACGCCGCGGCGGCGCGCTGGCTCGAGCGGCGCCTCGCCCTCACCGACGACGCCGAGAAGACGCGCGTCTCGCTCGCCCTCGCGCGCTCGCTCGCCCTCGCGGGACGCGAAGAGTCCGTGCCCGAGGTGCTCGAGGCCGCGCGCGCGATCGATCCGGGCCACCCCGAGCTCCGCGAGCTCCTCGCGGCGCACTACCGCAAGGTGGGCGCGTCCGCGCCGCTCGCCGCGCTCCTCGCGGACGCCACCCACTACACCGAGGGCGAGACCAAGCTCGCGCTCGCGCGTGAGGCGGCGCTCCTCTACGACGAGACGCTCGGCCAGCCCGCCGAGGCCATCCCGATGCTCCGCATCGCCTCCGAGCTCGATCGCGAGGACAAGGCGCTCCGCCTCCGCCTCGCCGAGGCGCTCTTCCAGACCTCGGCGCTCGACGAGGCCAAGGCGGTGCTCGAGGAGCTCGCCGGCGAGTTCGGACGTCGCCGCACGCCGGAGCGCGCGCAGGTGCACTTCCTCCTCGGCCAGGTCGCGAGGGCGCAGGGCAACCTCCAGCTCGCGCTCGACGAGCTCGAGACGGCCACCAAGATGGCCATGTCCAACGCGCCGATGCTCGCCATGCTCGGCCGCCTCGCGCGTGAGGCGGGCGACATCGACCGCTCCGAGAAGTCCTACCGCACGCTCCTCATGCTCGTGCGTCGTCGCCCGCCCGAGGACGCGGTCGACGTGGGCGTCGGCGAGGTGCTCTTCGAGCTCCACGACATCGCCAAGCAGCGCGGCGAAGCCGAGAAGGCCTCCGAGCTCCTCGACTCGGCCTTCGAGACCGTCTCGCAGTCCGACGAAGAGGCGCTCCGCTTCGCCGAGGCGCTCACCGAGCGCGGGGAGCCCGAGCTCGGTCTCCGCGGCCTCGAGCTCCGGCTCCAGGCGGAGCTCCCGCGCGAGGCCAAAGGCCGCCTGCTCCACGCCGCGGCGCGCATCCTCGAGCGGCTCGGCCGCGACGAAGAGGCGCTCGCCCGCCGGCTCGCGGCCCTCGAAGCCGATTCGCGCAGCGAAGAGGCCCTCGCCTCCACGCGGCGGCTCGCCAAGGCGCAGGGGCGCTCGCGCGAGCTCCTCGGCCTCCTCGAGACCATCGCCGAGTCGCTCCGGCGGAGCGAGGACGTGCCGTGGGTGGCCGCGCTCCGGCTCCTCCAGGGCGAGATCGCCGAAGAGGACGTCCAGGATACGGCGCTCGCCACGGCCGCGCTCGAGAAGGCGCTCGCCCTCGAAGGTGAGCACCAGCTCGAGGCCCGCATCCGCCTCGCCCGCCTCGCGCGTGCGCGCGGCGATCGCGCCGAGGAGCGCCGCCTCCTCGAGTCGCTGCTCGGCGCCGAGGGCGTCTCGCCGCGCGTCGAGGTCGAGGCCCGCTACCGTCTCGCCGAGATCGTCCTCGTGGA
>JAAYBZ010000140.1 GCA_012744445.1 Myxococcales bacterium
CCGTCCACGGCGACCGTCTCCTTCTTCACCCGCCGCCCGGGAGGCGTGACGGGCGCGCGGTGCGTCTCCCGCGTGAGCGCGACGAAGCGAGAGAAATCGGCGGGCGTGACGGCGTAGACCTCGACGTCGATCGAGGGGACGTTCACGGTCGAGATCGTGTAGCTCGGCGGCGACTTCGAGGGATCGGCGATCACCACGCCGCCGCGCGCGTGGAAGCTCGGCTCCGCGTCACCGACGTCGAAGGTGACGGTGACCTCCTCTTCGAGCGTCTGGCCGAAGACGTCGCGGAGCGCCGCGGGCAGCGTCACGGCATGGCGCGTGCGCCCGCGCGTCTCCCCCTCGACGACGAGCCATTGATGCTCGACGCGGACCTTCATCTGGGGGATCTCCGGCGAGACGCGGACGCCGGCGAGCGAGGTCGCGTCGATCGGGTTACTGAGCAGCACGCGGAGCGCATCGCCCGGGCGGCACCCGTTCCATCCGCAGCGGTGCTCCGTCACCTGGAACCGGCCATAGGTCTGGAGCGAGAAGCCCTGGACCTCCTTCGTGACGCCGGGCCCTTCGAGCGAAGGCGTCCCGGCGGCGATCTCGACGCGCACGCTGGCGCCGCGCGGGAGCGGCTCGACGGGGCGGAGGACCACGACGCGATCGGGATGCTCGGTCTCCGCCACGAGCCGTCGGACGGTCGGGTCCGCTTCGATCTCCTCCGGGGTCGCGAGCCGCGCGCCGAGTCGCAAGCGGGAGACGAAGGAGACGCGGGGCGCGACGGCCGCGGGGTCGACCTTCTGATCGAATTGGAGGAAGACGAGCGGCTCGAGGGGCTGGACGCCTTCTTGCGGGTGGTGCCTGACGAGCGTGGGCGCCGGCGTGGTGAAATCGAACACGACATCGCGCGCGAGCGTTCCACCCGACGCGGAGCTGGTGCCCGCGGGGATCGTCACGCGAAAGCGCGTCGCCATCGGGAGGCGCGCGCCCTCCGGCTCGAAGAGGAGCGTGCGCGCGCCGAGCCAGCGGAAGCGGCCCGGCGGCGTCGGCTCGATGCGCACGGGGACGCCCTTCGCCACGGCGTCGTCGTGGGAGGTGATCGCCACCATCGGCCGATCGAAGGTGACGCTCACGTGGGGCGCGATGGGCACCTCGCCCTCGGGCGAGAAGCGCACCACCGCGAGCGGCCCGGAGACCTCGGGCGCGGCTTCGCCGTCTTCCTTTGGCGGGAAGGACGCGCGCTCCGTTTTGCCCGCGCGCGGGGGCGGCGGGGATTGCGGGCGGATGGAGAACTCCTTCTCGTCGTCTTCGGCGAGCTGGAGGGCGGGCAGCCGCGAGAGGAGCGACTCCGCCTCGCGTGAGGAGAGCGGCTCGGTCTCAGCCACCCGTACCGAGTCCTGCCGCGGCTCGCTCGGTTCGGCTTCGGCAAGCTCGAAGACCAGGCCCGCGTCGGGCGCCACGTCCACGGCGGCCGCGCGCGAAGCGCCTTCGGGAGGCGTCGCCGTCTTCGACGACTTCGGAGGGGTGCCGCACGAGCTGAAGACCAGGAGGGAAGCCCAGAGGAGAGGATGGAGGTGATGTCGCGACATGTTCGAGTCCGCGGCTGCGTCCCCATAGAGACGCACGAGCCGACGAAAGGATCCAGGGGGTGACTCTCGTTCGCCGCCCTCGCCCCAACGTCCCACGTCTTGCGGTTTTCTCCGATTTTCTCTAGGGTTTTGGACAAGTCCCGATGCGAATCGCGGCCGCCCTCGTCCTCTCCGCCCTGATCCTCTGGTCACCCCCCGGTGGCCGGGCCGACGTGTATCGATGCGAGGGGAAGGACGGCTCGCTCACCTTCACCAACGTGAAGGCGCCCAACCAGCGCTGCGTCCTCTTGATGAAGGAGACGCCCAAGGCATCGGCGTCGAGCGCCGCTCGCTCGCGGAGCGCGGCGTCGCGCCCGGCGTCCGGCTCCGTCACCCCGGGCGACGAAGGACAGCGTCGGCGCCGCTACGACGCCTACATCGAAGAAGCGGCGCGCCTCTACCAGCTCCCGAGCGAGTACATCCGCGCCATCGTCCGCGTGGAGAGCGACTTCGTCCCCACCGCCGTCAGCCGCGTCGGCGCGCTCGGACTCATGCAGCTCATGCCGCAGACCGCGCGCTCGATGGGCGTGACCGATCCCTTCGATCCGCGGCAGAACATCCTCGGCGGGAGCCGCTACCTGCGCGTCCTCGCCAACCGCTTCGAGGGCGATCTGATCCTCACCACGGCGGCTTACAACGCGGGCGGCGGCGCCGTGCAGCGCTACGGCGGCATCCCGCCCTTCGCCGAGACGCAGCGCTACGTGCGGCGCGTGCTCGAGCACTACCAGCGCTATCGCTCGGGCTTCTTCGACTGAGCGCGCCCTTCATCGCGCGCCGCGGTTCATGTACGCTCGCGACATGCGCACCCGGACCTCGCTCGCGCTCGCCGCGCTCCTCGCCCTCGCCTGCCCCCGCCCCTCGGCGCACGCCGAAGAAGGCGCGAGCCAGCCGAACCCGCTCCACGCGTACCTCGCCGAGGTCCAGTCCGGCGTCGAGAAGATCCGCGACGGCGCGCTCGACGAGGCGCTCGAGATCTTCCGGCGCGCCAAGGAGGCGGACCCGTCGCGACCGCAGGCCGCATATTACGAAGGCGTCGTGCTCAAGCTCCAGGGCGACCTCGAGGCCGCCGTCACCGCCTTCCGCAGCGCGCGCGTGCTCGCCACGCACGCGGGCGACCTCCGCTTCGAGGCGCGCGCGCTCCAGGCCGCCGCGATGGTGCTCGAGCTCTCGCCGGAGAAGCGGGCCGAGGCCAAGGCCGCCTGGGAAGAGCTCGCCGCCTTCCTCCGCGAGCACCCCGAGACCGGCGTCGCTTCCGTCCCGGGCTCGCGACTCGAGAAGATGACCCAGGTCGCCGAGGCCGAGGCCCACGCCGCCGCCGTCGTCCGCAAGCTCGAGGAGCGCCAAGAAGAGCTGCGCCGCCTCGAGGCCGAGCGCGCGGCGAAGAAGTCCAAGAACAAGAAGACCCGCTGACGCGGACACCGGCCAGGGACGCCGATTCGCGGTCGCGACGGCCGCGCTCGCCGGCTGCTAGGTTGGTTCATCGCAGCGCGCGGAGGGGGCGCGCCGATGAGCGGCGAATCGCGAAAGGGAAGGGATCGCTCGGCCGATCACGAGACCTCGGCTTGGATGGAGAACGTCGTCTCCTCCCTGGGCTCGGGCTGGCCGTCGTATCTCATGGTCGGGGCCTTCCTCGTGCTCGTCGCCTCGCTCGTGATGAGCACGCTCGCGAGCGTCGAGGAGCGCATCGTCCAGAAGAGCGCCGAGCAGCTCGCCTCGGTATGCCGGGGCATCCGCGCGGGACACGTCCTCTGGGCCGAAGGACGCAAGGGCGACGTCCGCACGCTCGCCGCCTCCCCCACGCTCATCGACGGGCTGCTCATCGTCCTCGCCGAGGATCGCGACGACGAAGCGGGCCTCGCGATGATCCGGCGACGCATCGAGGCGCACGTCTCGACGTTCGACTTCTCCTCCTCCGTGGCGGTGCTCAGCCGCGAGGGCGAGACCATCGCCTCCGTGGGGAGCGCCGCCGATCGCGCGCGGACGTTCGCCGCGAAGTATCCGCTCCAGTTCGAGCGCGCCAAGCGCGGGCTCGTCGAGGTGCTCCTCGTGCCCGACGAGGCGCCGAACGCCCGCAAGAACGAGGTCGAGGGCATCGCCGCCGCGCCGATCCTCGACGACGACGGCACGACGCTCGGCGTGATCGTCTGGGACTTCGACGCCACGCCGAGCCTCGCGGAGCTCGCGTCCATCGGGCGCTTCGGACGGACGAGCCGCGCCTTCGTCTTCGACGAGCTCGGGCACATCTCGATCGGCTACGGCCTCTCCCCGGAGGTGCTCGAACAACGCGGCGCCGAGGGCCGCACCGGCCTCATCGTCAACTCGCTCCGGGGCTCGCCCGCGGCGCACACGGACGAGTACGTCGACGAAACCGGCGAGCCGGTGATCGGCGCCGCCATCTGGGACGACGGCCTCTCGCTCGGGATGGCGGTGGAGCTCTCGCGTGAGGAAGCCTTCGGCACGTACTTCGAGCTCCGCAACGTCATCGTGGGCGCGCTCGTGACGATGGCGGCCCTCTGCCTCGTCCTCCTCACCATCCTCGGCACGGCGCGTTCGCGCGTCGTCCGCGGCCTCGAGTCCTCGCGCGCGCGCCTCGAGAAGATCGTCGAGGAGCGAACGTCCGCGCTCGCGGAGCTCAACCGCGAGCTCCGACTCGAGGCCGAGCGGCGGATGCGCCACGCCTGGGAGCTCGAGACGGCACGAGAAGCGCTCGAGATCGCCAACCGCAAGCTCGAGATCCTCGCCTCCCGCGACGCGCTGACCGGCCTCGCCAACCGCCGCGCCTTCGAGATCGCGCTCGAACGGGAGTGGCAGCGCGCCATGCGCACGCGCACGCCGATCGGGCTCCTGATGGTCGACGTCGATCACTTCAAGACGCTCAACGACACCCAGGGGCACCCCGCCGGCGACGACGCGCTCCGCCGCATCGGCGCCATCCTCCGCGCGGGCGGCTTCGCGCGGCGCCCGGGCGACCTCATCTGCCGACATGGCGGCGAGGAGTTCGCGATCCTGCTCGAGGACGCGTCGCCCGAGCACGTGCGCGAGACCGCCGAGCGCGTGCGCCGGGCCATCCTGGAGGAGCGCATCCACCACCCCGCCACGCAGGTCGAGGGTCTCGACGTGGTGAGCGTGAGCGTGGGGGCGGCCTCGGTCGTGCCCCTCGCCGGCGAGGACGCCGACCTGCTCGTCGCGCTCGCCGACAAGGCGCTCTACCGCGCGAAGAACGAGGGCCGGAACCGGGTCGCGCGCGCCTCACTCGACGAGAAGACCGACCCCCGCCGCCGGCCGCTCCCGGGCGGGCAGGGGCCCGAGGCATGAGGCGAAAAGCCCCTGAGACGCCGCCCGGATCGGTGCTATGAATCGGCCGCCATGCGCTACAGCAAAGCCCTGATCCCGTCCCTCCGCGAGGTCCCGAAGGAGGCCGTCAACCCCTCTCACGTCCTGCTCCTCCGGGCGGGCTACATCCGCATGGTGGGCGCGGGCATCTACGAGATGCTCCCCCTCGGCAAGCGCGTCCTCGAGAAGCTCTCGCGCATCGTGCGCGAGGAGATGGACGCCGCGGGTGCGCAGGAGGTCCTCCTCCCGGCCCTGCTCCCGAGCGACTACTTCCGCGAGACGGGGCGCTACGACACCTTCGGCGACACGCTCTTCCGGCTCACCGACCGCAAGGGCCAGGAGTGTCACCTGGGCCCGACGCACGAGGAGATCATCACCGACCTCGTGCGGCGCGACGTGAAGAGCTACAAGCAGCTCCCGCTCAACCTCTACCAGATCCAGTCGAAGTTCCGCGACGAGCCGCGTCCGCGCGCCGGCCTCCTCCGCTGCCGCGAGTTCATCATGAAGGACGCCTACTCGTTCGACGTCGACGAGGCGGCGGCCGTCACGAGCTACGAGACGATGCGCGAGGCCTATCACCGCATCTTCCGCCGCCTCGGCCTCGACTACCGCGTCGTCCAGGCGGACAGCGGCGCGATGGGCGGATCCACGAGCGCGGAGTTCCAGGTCCTCACGCAGACGGGCGAGGATCGCCTCGTGGCCTGCGATCGCTGCGACTACGCGGCCAACGTCGAGGTCGCCGAGGCCCGCTTCGTCCCGGCGGAGCGCGTCGAGAGCACGAACGCCATCACCAAGATCGCCACGCCCGGCAAGGGCGGCATCGACGACGTCGTGGCCTTCCTCGGCGGCGACGTGACGGCGAAGCGCATGCTCAAGAGCCTCCTCTTCGTCGCCGACGGCGAGGTCGTCATGGCCGTGGTGCGCGGCGACCGCGAGGTGAACGAGATCGGCGTCGCGCGCGCCCTCGGCGCCGCCGACATCCGCCTCGCGACCGAGCAGGAGGTGCGCGAGGCCACCTCGGCCGCCGTGGGCTTCGCCGGACCGGTGGGCTTCAAGGGCCGCATCGTGATCGATCGCGAGGCGACGCAGGTCGTCGACGCCATCACCGGCGCCAACGAGACCGACGCCCACCTCGGCAACGTGAACTTCGGCCGTGACTTCCAGGCCGAGGTCGCCGCCATCCGCCTCGTCGAGGCCGGCGACGGCTGCCCGCGCTGCGAGGGCACGCTCGAGTCGTACCGCGGCATCGAGGGCGGCCACATCTTCATCCTCGGCACGCACTACTCCGAGAAGATGCACGCCACCTTCCTCGACGCCGACGGCAAGGCCAAGCCCTTCGTCATGGGCTGCTACGGCATCGGCGTCTCGCGCCTCATGGCGACGGCCGTCGAACAGCACCATGACGAGAACGGCATCCGCTGGCCGATGAGCATCGCGCCCTACCAGGTCATCGTGACGCCGCTCGGCAAGGACGCGGCCGTGCAGGAGGCCGCCGAAGGCATCTACGGCGAGCTCCGCGCGGCGGGCATCGACGTCCTCCTCGACGATCGCGACGAGCGCCCCGGCGTGAAGTTCAAGGACGCCGACCTCCTCGGCATCCCCCTCCGCATCACCGTCGGAGGGCGCGGCCTCGAGCGCGGCGTCGTCGAGCTCAAGGCGCGCACGGAGGCGCAGGCCCGCGAGGTCGAGAAGGGCTCCGTCGTCGCCGAGACCAAGGCCTCCATCGAAGCCGCGCTCGTCCGCTGACCCCGATGTGAGGCGGCGCCGCCCATCGCCGCCATCCGGGCCGCCTCCACGCTCGAAACCGGCGTGAGGCGGCCTGCGATCGCACGCGACTCCGGCTTACCTCGAAGCATACGTCGCCGAGGGGAGGGAAATTCTCACTCTTTACGGGACGGATCGCTGCCGTACTAATCTTGCACTCGAGGACGCGTATTGCGCAGTATCCGAAAGGTGCAGGTTTTGAGGACGGCTCTCTTCAGCTCGGCATTCCTGCTCACGATGCTCATGGTCGTGCGTGCGTCGGCCTCGCCGCGCGACCGCATCTGCGACGTGGAGCCGCTGCACCCCTCGTCGAGGGTTCTCCCGGCTTGTTTCCCGGTCGAGCCGCGCCACGGTGATGCCCACGAGCCTCCGCTCGCCGCGGTGAGGGCCGCCATGAAGAAGAACGACGCCTACCGGGCGCTCACCCTCCTCGATCGCCTCGACGATCTCTACCCGGAG
>JAAYBZ010000141.1 GCA_012744445.1 Myxococcales bacterium
ACGACCTCTTCGTCACCAACGTCCGCCGCGTGGCGCAGGGCATCGAGCAGGGCGTCGCCAACTCGATCCTCGTGAAGGTGAACCAGATCGGCACCGTCACCGAGACGCTCGAGACCATCCGCCTCGGCGCCAACTACGGCTACTCCTCGATCATCTCGCACCGCAGCGGCGAGACCGAGGACACCTTCATCGCCGACCTCGCCGTGGCCACCGGCGTCGGTCAGATCAAGACGGGCTCGGCCTCGCGCTCGGATCGCATCGCCAAGTACAACCAGCTCCTCCGCATCGAGGAGGAGCTCGGCGAGGGCGCGGTCTTCGCGGGCAGCGAGACGATCCGCTGCTCGCTCGGTGAAGACGAAGACGAAGAGTGAGCCCCAAGGCCAGCCGACGACGATGACGAGGGCCCTCTCCTGGGCCCTCGTGTCGTTTCAGGCGCTCGCCGAGCTCTGGCAGGTGGAGACGTCGTAGTGCCCGGCGCGCACGTTCTCGAAGGAGAGGATGCGCCGGATGGTGCCCTTCGTCGTCTGGAGGGGCGAGAACTCGAGCTCGGCCACGAAGCGATCGAGCTGGAGGAGCGCCTGGTGGCGGATCGGCGCGTACGAGATCACGTGCGCGAGCGTGGTTCCGTCGTCGCGGGTGGCGGCGCCGCCGGGGAGGAGCGCCGGCTCGAACCGGATACGTCGGAGCGGCGCGGGAGGGAAGCGCACCTCGGAGGCGGGGCGTCCGAGGTCGGACTCGTGGACGAGGCGGACGTGCGCCGCGATGGCGTGGCCCGAGGGCTCGATCATCTCGAGCTCTTCGGGCAGCTCCTTCCCCTCGAAGACGAGGAGCTGGAGCTCGAGCACGTCCACGGGGCAGATCATCTCGACGAGGCCGGCGTTGCGCGGGTAGCCGAGCGAGAGATCGACGATGCGGACCTCGCCGTCGGGCGAGATGGCGGCGTGGACGGTGACGACGCCGCGGAGGCCTAGCGTGGCCACGGCGCGCAACGCCACGTCCTGGAGGTAGTGGCGGATGGCGAGCCCGTCGGCGCGGAAGAGGAGGTCGGCGCTCGGCGATTCTTCGATGTGCGTCTCGTCCCCGACGCGGAGGCTCCGCTCGATCTCGGGGAGGGCGCGGACGTTGCCGTGCGTGTCGGCGACGACGATCACGTCGACGAGGCGAGGGCGCTCGCCGGCTTCGATGGCGCCGAAGTGCACGCCGACGTCGTCGAGGCGGGCGGCGATGGCCGCGCGATCCGCGAGGATCGCCTCGTCTTCTCGGCTCGGCCCGAGGAAGGCGACCTCGGCCTCGCGGCAGGCGTCGCGGAGCCTCTCGTGGCTCGCGTCCGACCCCCAGCCAGGATGGACCGCGAGGATGCCGCGCTCCTTTCCGCGGGCGACGAGCTCGGCGAAGTCGATCTCACCCGAGGCGTCGAGTTTGGCCACGAGGACCTCGTCGCAGGCCTCGACGTGGACCCCTTCTTCGGACTCGGCGAGGACGAGCGCGACGGCCTCGCGATCGAGGCGCCGCAGGCTGCGCGCGATCGCGGCGGCCGCGGCTCCGCGCTTCGCGATCAGGATCCGTTCGAACATGAGCGCAGGATAGCAGCGCGACGCCTCGCCGCGTGCGATTCTTCGCCGTCATGCCCGTCTACGTCGCCACCCGTGGTCTCTCGTCCTCGCCGGTCAAACCGGAGCGCGTCCGGATCGCCGCGGAGCGCATGCTCGAAGCCGTGAAGCGCCCCAAGGCCGAGCTCTCGATCCTGCTCTGCGACGACGCGACCATCCACGAGCTCAACCGGGACTACCGGGGCAAGGATCGCCCGACCGACGTCCTCTCCTTCTCGATGCACGAGGGAGAGGGGAGCGGCGTGCACCCCGATCTGCTCGGCGACGTCGTGATCTCCATCGACACGGCCCGAAAACAGGCCGCCGAGAAGGGTTGGGCGATCGCCTCGGAGATCCGATTCCTCCTCGCCCACGGCCTCCTGCACCTCCTCGGCTACGACCACCAGACCCGCGACGAAGAGCGCCGGATGCTCGCGATGGGCGACGCGCTGATGGCCGCGGCGATGCGCCGGAAGGCGCCTCCGAAGGCCGCGACGGCGCCCGCCCGCGCGCGCCGTCGCTGAGCCTGGAGACGCGCGGTTTTCCTCGTAATCGTTCGGTAATTTCGGCGGTCGACCGGCCTCGGCGCGCACCGTGGAGGCGACACGTCGGCGCCTTCGGCGCGCGGGTTCGGCGTTTGAGTCGAGCCGGTTTCGGGCCGTGACGCGGGCCCGGATCACGCGACGAAGAGGTCACCCCGCGCGACGAGAGGCCGATTTCGACCCTTGTACGGAGGGGCGAAAAACAAAGGGCGCAGCGAAAAACTCTTGTCAGCGGATTTTCTCGCGTGCATAGAGGCCTTGTTTTCGGGGCGGAATGGTTGTGCCCCGAGCACTCGTCACGAGTGGTTCCCGCACTCCCAGGAGGATGCAATGGCTGTTTCCAAGCGCATGACCAAGGCCCAGATCATCGCCGAGCTGGCCGAGAAGACGAATCTCAGCAAGAAGCAGGTCCAGTCGGTTTTCGAGGCCCTTCGCGAGCAGATGAAGCGCGAGCTCGGCAAGCGCGGCCCCGGCGAATTCGCGATCCCCGACCTCGTCAAGGTCACCGTCAAGAAGACCAAGGCCCGCAAGGCCGGCGAGAAGAAGAACCCCTTCACGGGTGAGCCGCTCCCCGCGAAGCCCGCGTCGAAGCGCCTCGCCGCGCGCCCCCTCAAGAAGCTCAAGGACCTCGTCGCCTGAGCCTCCCCTGGGAATGTGTCGGGACCCGCGCTCATGGCGCGGGTTTCGCGTTTTAAGGGCTGCGCTTCAGGGGGCTTCGAGCGCGGGCGCTTCGTCGGCGGCGGGCTCGGGCGTGGGCTCGCGCGGCGGCCGGTATCCCGTGAGCCGCGCGATCTGCGCGCCGACGAGGTCGAGGACCTGGCGCGCCTGGACGTCGGTGAGGGCGACGGAGATCCGCACGCTCGACTGGTCGAGCTCGATGCGTGCGCCGTCGAGCGCCGGGCCGAGACCGACGAGCCGGACGAGGAGGTGGCTCGCGTAGACGGCGCGCACGCGCTCCCAGCAAGCCGCGGCCTCGGACGCGCCGTCGCCTTCGGCGTAGAACACGGCCGCGTCGATCGCGACGCCGCTCGCCGTCTCGCGGATCGAGGCGCGACCCTTCTCCGGGACGGGGCAGGGGAGGCGCCGCGCGTAGCTCGGAACGTTCTCCACCTCGATCGAGATCGCCTCGTCCTCGCCGAGCGAGAGGAGGGCGTCGGCGCCGCGCGCGCGCTCGAGGCCTTCGTCCTGGGCCGTGCGCTCGCGGTGGCGCGCCATCGCGAGGAGCGTGCCGAGCGCACCGGGCGGCGAGATGGTGAAGTGCTGCGGACCCACGATGGCGATGACGCGCTCGGTGGGATCGAGGGAGTACCACGGCGCCTGCTCCACGCCGTTCTCACGGCGGAACTCGATCGCGCGGCCTTGGCTCGCGGCGATCGTCTCGGCGGCCTCGCGGATCATCGACCGATCGCCGACGCTCTTTCCCGCGAGCACGATGAGGTCGCGGCGGCGCGGGTCGGGCGTGGCGATGAGGAGGCGATCGAGCCCGTCGATCGGATCGATGCCGGAGCCGCCCGCGATGAGGTGCCAGTCCGGGATCTGGCGGATGAGCTTCCGCGCGGCGGCGGAGAGCCGCGACTCGCGCACGCGTGTCATGTCGATGCGGAGCGCGATGTGCGAGCCGGCGGGGATGCGCGAGGGTTCCGAGGCCTTCTCCACGGGTCGCCGTTCTTCGGGCTTGGGCTCGGGGGCCTCGGTCTCGTCGCCGTCGCTCGACGCGAGCGCGGGGCCGCGAGGCTTCTTCGGCTTCGGCGGCGCCTCGGGCTCCGGCTCGGGGAGCGGCTCGGGCTCGGCCTCGATCTCCTCCACGATCCCGAACTGCACCTCCACGGGCAGGGCGAACTCGAACTCGTCGGGCAAAGAGAGCGGGAGCGTGAGGAAGAGCGCGACCAAGGCGCCATGGAGCGCCACCGAGATCGCAAGGAAGATGAGGTCGCGGCGATTCACGAATCCGCTCGTTCTCTAGGTCCCCGGGCCCGCCCGCGCGCGGGCTTGACGTCGACCGCCCCGGCAAAACAAAGTCGGGGCGCGTTCTCCCCCACGTATGGGGAGCGCCCCCTCGAGGCAAGGTGAGACGTCCCGTTTTTCGCGCTCTTGTTCTCTCCGCGGTGGCGCTGGCTTGGGCTGCTTGTGGGCGGCCGGAGGCCTCGTCCGACGATGTAGAAGAGTCCGCGGCGGCCGCCGCGATCGTCTCCGGGATCGAGCGCGACGAGCCGCTCCTCCACGAGGCCGAGCCCGATCGGGTCGAAGAGCCCGAGGAGCCGCTGCCGCCCAAGCGGCTCATGGTCGAGCGCTTCGTCGCCCGTGTCCGCGCCGCGCCCGCGCCCGACGCGCATCGGCTGGGCTACCTCCGCGCCGGCGCGCTGCACATGGCCAAGACGGGCCGACCGGTGGGATACGATGGGTGCAAGCACGGTTGGTACGAGCTCGAGGGCGGTGGGTTCGTCTGTTCGGGCGTCGAGGTCATCGCGTTCGACGGGGATCGTCTTCCGTCGATTCGACCGCTCCAGCCGGATCTCGAGGCGCCGCTTCCGTACCCCTACGGCCGATTGAAGCGCAGGGCGCCGCTCTACCGACGGCTGCCCACCCTCGAAGAAGCGGCCGAGATCGAAGGTTATTCCCTCCCGCCCGCGCCGGTCGAGGTCGATCTCGACGCGGGGGTGGTCGACGCCGGCCCGCCGGTGAAGGCGCCGCCGCCCACCCTCGAAGAGCTCCTCGGTCCCCGCGGCTCCATCGTGCAGCGCACCGGCATCAAGGGCTTCACGCTCAGCCTCGACCGCACCTACGAGCGCTACGGGCGCACCTATTGGCGCACGCACGGCAACGGCTTCATCGGCGCCGAGCACCTCACCCTCGTCGAGGGGAGCACCTTCCGCGGCCTCGAGCTCGATGACGAGCGCGGGCTCCCCGTGGCCTTCCGCGCGAAGAAGGGCGCGGCCTCGGCCTATGAGATCGGCCCCAAGGGCAATCTACGCCCGCGCCGCGGCAAGGCCCTCGACTACCACGGCGCGATCCGCATCGCCGAGGAGGTCGAGATCGGCGGCCGCGAGTACGTCGTCACCGAGGACGGTACGCACTACCTCGCCTCCGACCTCGTCGTGATCCGCGCGGCCGAACGCCCCAAGGAGGTCGCCGAGGACGAGAAGTGGCTCGACGTCGACCTCACCCACCAGACGCTCGTCGCGTACGTCGGGGACAAGCCGGTCTACGCCACGCTCGTCTCCACGGGGCGCATCCGCAAGGAGGGCGATCCCGAGCGCGATCACCGCACGCCCACCGGCATCTTCCGCATCCGCGCGAAGCACCTCACGCACACCATGGACGGCGACTCCGCGGTCGACGGGCCGTACTCGATCGACGACGTCCCCTACGTCCAGTACTTCTACGCGGCCTACGCGCTGCACACCGCGTTCTGGCACGACCGCTTCGGCACGCCGCGGAGCCACGGCTGCGTGAACCTCGCGCCCGAGGACTCCAAGGTCATCTTCGACTTCACCGAGCCCAAGCCGCGGCCGGGCTGGCACGGCATCTACCCCGAAGAAGGGCAGCTCGGCACCGTGATCCGCGTGCGCGGCGAGACGCCGCGCGGCTGATCGCGCTCAGTCGTAGTACTCGTGTCCGAGGTGGGTGATGAGGTCCTCGCCCATCATCCATCGCAACATGTTCTTCATCTTGATGAGCTGGACGAAGAGGTCGTTCTCCGGGTAGAGGCCCGGCGCGACCATCGGGCTCTTGTAGTAGAAGCTCAGCCACTCCTGGATGCCGACCATCCCGGCGCGCTGCGCGAGATCCATGAAGAGCGCGAGATCGAGGACGAGCGGCGCCGCGAGGATCGAGTCGCGGCACTGGAAGTCGACCTTGATCTGCATCGGATAGCCGAGCCATCCGAAGATGTCGATGTTGTCCCAGCCTTCCTTCTCGTCGCCGCGCGGCGGGTAATAGTCGATCCGCACCTTGTGGTACATCTCGCCGTAGAGCTTGGGGTGGAGGTGCGGCTGGAGGATCGTCTCGAGCACGCCGAGCTTGGAGACCTCCTTGGAGCGGAAGCTCTCGGGATCGTCGAGGACCTCGCCGTCGCGGTTGCCGAGGATGTTCGTGGAGAACCAGCCACGGATCCCGAGCATCCGCGCGCGGAAGCCCGGCGCGAGGATGGTCTTCATGAGGGTCTGTCCCGTCTTGAAGTCCTTGCCCGAGATCGGGACGCGCATCTCGCGCGCGAGCTCGTTCATGCACGGGAGATCGGTCGTGAGGTTCGGCGCGCCGTTGGCGTAGGGCACGCCCTCCTTCAGGCAGGCGTAGGCGTAGATCTGCGAGGGGCTGATGGCGGCCTCGTTCGCGTCGAGGCCCTCTTCGAAGGCCGCGAGCGAGGCGTGGCACGGCGCGGGCTCGCGGTGGGCCTCGGTGGAGCCGCACCAGACGGCGACCACGCGATCGAGGCCGTTCTCCTTGCGGAAGCGGCGGATGTCCTCGCGCACGGCCTCGGCGAGCTCACGCTTGCTCGTCTGCGGTTTGACGTTGGTGCCGTGGAGACGCTTGACGAACTCCTGGAAGAAGACGGCCGGCATGGGCCGGATGGCGGCGAGCTCTTCGGCGATGGGCTCGAGGTGCTCGGGGCGGAGGACGTTGGCCTTGCGTGCAGCCGTGAGCGCGTCGTCGGGGAAGACGTCCCAGCCGCCGAAGACGAGGTCGTCGAGCGAGGCGAGCGGCACGAAGTCCTTGATGCGGGGCGTGCGCCGATCCGTGCGCTTGCCGAGGCGGATCGTCGCCCCCTGCGTGAGCGATCCGAAGGGCTCCGCGAGCCCTCGCCTCGCGAGGAGGCAGCCGGCGATGAACGTCGTCCCCACGGCGCCCATGCCAGGAAGGAGAATGCCCAGTTTGCCCTGCGCGGGCTTGATGGTCCTCGGTCGTTGCATGCGATCGTCCCCTCGCCTCGGGCGACGAGCCTTTGCTCGTCTGCGTCCCTGCATGAGGTCCTACGGGCACGGGCGCCTTTCGATTCCCCCGAACGTAAATTCGGCACCGCCCACGGAAGATCCGGCGGAGATCCGCCGTACCCATTCGAGATGCGGAGAGCCATCATCCTTGCGGCGGGCTACGGATCGCGTCTCGTGGGCGCCGCCGATCCACCCAAGCCGCTCGTCGAGGTGGCGGGAAGGGCGCTCCTGCATCGGATCGTCTCCCAGCTCCACGCGGTCGGCATCCGCGAGGTGGTCGTCGTCATCGGCCACCGCGGCGAGATGATCCGCGCGGCCTTCCGTGAGTGGTCGCTCGGCGTGGACGTCGTGCTCCTCGAGCACGATCGCTTCGATCTCCCGAACGGCACCTCGCTCCTCCGCGCGGCGGCCTTCATCGAGGGGCCGACGCTCCTCACGATGAGCGACCACCTTTGTTCGCCCGGGCTCCTCCAGACCGTCATCGACGCGCCCTTCGACGCGGCGCTCTCGGTGCTCGGCGTGGATCGCGACGTCGCCGCTTGCTTCGACGTGGACGACGCCACCAAGGTCCGCCTCGATGGCGACTCGATCGTCGCCATCGGCAAGGAGCTCCGGCGCTTCGACGCGCTCGACACGGGCATCTTCCGCGTGACCCCCGACCTCGTGGACGCGCTCGCGGCGCTCGATGGTGCGCGCGGCGTCTCGCTCTCGGAGGGCGTCGCGCGCCTCGCCAAGCGCGGGCGGTTCAAGGCGGTGGACGTGGGGGACGAGCCCTGGATCGACGTCGACACGCCCGAGGCCAGGCGCGCGGCCGAGGCGATGCTCCTCCGCTACGGCGACGACTTCTCCGTGCGGCTCCCGCGCCGGCCGCTCCCCTCGGCGCTCCTCGGCGCCTGAGAGGGGGCCCAGAACGCCGAACGCGCGGCGCGCCTCGAAGGCGGCCGCGCGTCCGTCGTCTGGAGGGGCGCTCAGAGCTCCTTCTGGATGGTCTCGAGGAGCTTCTTGCCCTTCGCGCCGAGCTTCGCCGCGACCTTGGCCGTGACCTTGGACGTGGCGCTCCGGAACGCCGCCTGCTCCGACGCCGAGGGCGTGTACACCTCGATGCCGAAGCGCTGCAGGTTGCGGATGAGGATGGGATCCATCTTGCGCACGGCCTGGCGCCCGTCGTCGACCATCGACTGCGGCACGCTCAGGAGCACCTGCTGCACGTCGGGCGGGAGCCCATCGAACCAGCGCTTGGAGTAGACGACGATGCCGGCCTGGTAGGAGTGGCGGCTGAGGATGAGGTGCTTGGCGCTCTGGTACCACGAGGTGGCGAACGCGAAGAGCGGCGTGTTGTCGAAGCCGTCGACCATGCCGGTCTGGAGGCTCTGCATCACGTTGGTCACGTCGATGGGCACCGGATCGGCGCCGACCGCGCGATAGATCTCGTGGTGCATCTCGGACTCCTGCGAGCGCATGCGGAGCCCGCGGAAGCTCTCCGGGCTGCGGATGGGCTTTTCCTTGGTGAACCACGAGCGGTAGCCGTTCTCCGCCCAGAGCGCGAACTTGAGGCCCTTGGCCTCGAGGAGCGAGCGGACCTGCGCCTTCACGGCCTCGGAGTCGAGCACGCGATCGGCCTTCGACTCGTCCTCGAAGAGGTAGGGACCCTCGAAGATGTCCATCTCGGGGACGATGGAGCCGAGCGCCGCCGTCGATCCCCCGAAGGCCTGGAGAGTGTTCTGCGCCACGCGGCGCACGAGCTGCTTCTCACCGCCGAGCGAGCCGCCCATGAAGGTCTTCACCTTCACCTTCCCCTGGGTCTCGCGCTCGATGTACTTCTTGACCTCGGTGAGCTGCTTCTCCCACGGCGTCCCTTCGGGAGCGACCGTGCCGATCTTCATGAGGATGGGATCGTCTGCGCTCGCGACGCGGAGCTCGGGGAGCCCGAAGGCCGCCACGGTCGCCGCGAGCGCGGCGAGGAGCCCCGCGAATCCCCATCGTACGTGTCGTTTCATGGTCATCCTCCCGGCGTTCGCCTCGGTTGGACGCTTCATTCGAAGCGCTCTTCGATCTCCTCGAGGAGGAGCTTGGCCTTGCGCTGCTCGCAGCGATTCTCGGGCGCGGCCTCCGGGAGCGCCTCGGGGTCGCCGTTGATGACGTACTCGAGGAGCTCGCGGTAGAGCTGCTTGTCCTGCGCCTTCACGGCGTAGTCATCGGCCATGAGGACGCGCGTGGCGAAGTAGTCGGGGTACTTCGAGAGCGAGATCTCGAAGTGATGCTTGGACTTGTTGAGGTCACCGCCGCTCATCGCGGGGGCGCGGCCGTAGAAGACGCCGAAGTAGCGGTCGGGGCCGTAGAAGTAATAGGGCTGATCGAGGTCGAGGCAGCGCTGCATGATCGCCTTCACCTCGTCCTTGTAGGAGAGGAGCGTGGCGAAGCCGTCGGCCGTGGCCCACTTGCCGAGCGCCGAGGAGCGCCAGTAGAGGGCGGGAACGGCGCGCTTGTCGAGGACCTGGACGGCCTCCTCGATGCGCCAGCCGCTGCGCATCTTCTTGGTGAACTCGTCGGAGATCGCCATGAGCGCGCGCTCGGCCGAGCGCGTCGCGCTCTCCAGGATCTTCTTGTATTCCTCCTTGGCGTTCTCGTCGAAGCCGACGTGGCAATCCGCGAGGAAGTACTCGGCGCGCGCGAGGCTGACGAGCGAGTCGTAGTCCTTGGGATCGATCTCCGTGGCCTCGCGCCAGGCGGCGATCGCCTTCTTCACCTCGGCCTCGTCGTCGCGCTTCTCCCAGGCTTCCTTCGCCTCGGCGAGGAGCTGCTCGCGCTGACCGGCGTGGGCCTCGGCCTTCGGGGTCGTGGGCTCCTCGACCTCCCATGCGGCATCACGGGTCGTGCCACACGCGACGAGGAGCGCCGAAGCCACACCCACCAAGATTATCGATCGAATACGCATCATTCCCTCCAACGCCCGGACGTCACCCCGGGGAATGGCAAGGTAACACAACCGAAACGTCGTTTCGCCGCCCTCCCGGACGGCGGTTCGTGGTAGCCTCGACCGCGGCACCCATGAGCACGAACGTCGCCGAAGCCCTCGTCGAGGAAGTCCTCCAGCGGACGGGCTGGCCGACGACGCGGATCACCCCCGGGCTCTACCGATGCGACGGAGTGGGCTCGGCGCGCAAGAACCTCATGGTGCGCATCGA
>JAAYBZ010000142.1 GCA_012744445.1 Myxococcales bacterium
AGCCGGAGGAGCGGCGCGAGCCTCTTCGCCGAGCTCGCCCCGCTCGAATGGCTCCGCGGCTCGATCTCGGCGACGTACGTGCGCGCCGTGCTCCTCGAGGCGCAGGCGGCCACCGTCGAGGATCCCGATCCCGCCTTCCGCCGCGGCGAGGCGATCCCCTTCGTGCCGCCGTGGATCCTTCGCGCCGAGCTCGCCGCCGAGCACGCGCTCGGCACCTTCCGCGGCCACACGCTCCTCGGCTCGCTCGGCGCGGCGTACCAGGGCGTGGGGAGACGCCCATTGCCCTTCGGCGAGAAGGCCGACGGGATCCACCTCCTCGACGCCGTCGCCCGCCTCCGCGTCGGCGCGATCCACGCCGCCTTCGAGTGCACCAACCTGCTCGGACGGCGATGGGCCGCCGAAGAGCTCGTCTACGCCTCGAGCTTCGACCCGACGGGCGTGCCGAGCCGCGTGCCCGCGCGGCACATCAAGGCCGGGGCGCCGCGCGCGCTGATGTTCACGCTGGGGATCGACCTATGAAGCGCCTCGCCCTGCTCACGTTCGCGCTCTTCGCCGCCTGCGTGCCCGACACAAGCCGCGCCCCGATCACCGTCGAGGTGCACGCCCAGGGGGTCGCGCGCACGACCGAGACGATCGGCGACTACGTCGTGACCCTCCTCGACGCGCGGGTCGTCGTCGGGCCGCTCTACTTCTGCTCGGCCGCGCACGCCTCCGACGAGCTCTGCCGCACCGCGCGCCTCGAGCTCCTCGAGCCCTTCGTCGTCGACCTCCTCGATCCGAGCGCCCAGCTCGGCGGCGTCGCCGAGGGCACCACCGGGCGCGTCTCCTCCGCCCAATTCGATCTCGGCCGGAGCTTCCTCAAGACGCGCAGCGCCCCCGCGCCCACGAGCGACGCGCTCGACGGTCACTCCGCGATCTTCGTCTTCGAGGTGGAGGGTCCCGAGCGAACCTTCACCGTCGACGTGGAGATCGACCTCGATCCGGCGCGTGCAGGGGCCTCGCTCGTGATGGGCGCGCGGACCACGGCCGACGTCACGCACGCGACCGAATCCGTCACGCTTCGCTTCGATCCCTGGGCGCTCGTCGCCTCGATCGACTTCGCCCTGCTCGAAGCTCGGGCCGAGCTCGTCGATCCGCTCGCGCTCGGACCCGGCGATCAAGCCTACGAGTCGATCGCCGTTCGCCTCACCGAGGGGCACGTCCCCACCTTCGCATGGAGCTCGAGATGAAGTTTCCGAGAACGCTTCTTCCCTTCGTCCTCACCGCCGCGGCGTGCGGCGGCGGCGCCGACGGTACCCTCGCCGTCTACGCCGACGTCGATCCCGTCATCGCGAGCGGCCTTCCGGCCGGCACCGGCCCCGAGGAGATCGCCGACGGCTGGTCGCTCACCTACGAGCACTACGCCGTCCACTTCGACGAGGTCCGCGTCGGCAAGCTCTCCCGGCCCGAGAAGACGCGCACCCTCGAGGTGGCGCGCGTGGTGGATCTCGCGCGCGTCTCCGGCCAGGCCTATCTCGGCGAGCTCGTGGCGCTCTCGCCGGGTCGCTGGGATTCGTTCTCGTACGCGATCGGCGCGGCGCGCGAGGAGAGCGCGTGCGACGAGAGCGCGGGGCTTCTGGACGATCCCTCGAGCGTCTGCCGCGCGATGATCGACGAGGGCCTCGCGGTCTTCGTCGTGGGCACCCTCGAGAAGGCCGATGGCCAATCGTGCCCGCCCGACGACACGGCCGACGATCCCTTCGACTCGTGCGCGCCGGCGAGCCGCGTGACCTTCCAGCTCGAGCTCCCCCTCGAGGCGAGCTTCGTCGAGTGCCGCACGGAGAGCGGGCTCGGCGTCGGCATCCCGAGCGCCGGCCGCGCCTCGGTCGCGCTCTCCTATCACTCGGAGCACTTGCTCTACAACGCGTTCGGAGAAGGCGCGCGCAACATCGTGCTCCGCGCGCAATTCCTCGCCAACGCGGACCTCGACCCCGACGGCGTGGTCACCATGGAGGAGCTCGAGTCGATCCCGCGCTCGCGCTTCGAGCAGCTCTTCACCAACGGCACCGACATCGAGAGCTTCAGCGCGGCCTACTCCCTCTCGGGGGCGCTCCTGCCCATCGACACGGCCGCCGACTACGTCGCCGCGCACCTCCTGACGCAGGGGCATCTCGACGGCGAGTCGGAGTGCGAGCCCGAGATCCGCTGATTTTTCCCGGTCGAGACGAGGGTCACTCCCCAGGCGGTGGACGTCCGGCGCGCGACGCGAGCCTACACGCTCCTCTGGCGGTCCAGGCGCACCGAGACCGCCCGCCAAAAAGGAGTCGACCTCATGAAAGTCTCCACGATCCTCACGGGCCTGCTCGGCCTCCTCGTGCTCACGGCCGTCGCGGCCTGCTCGAGGTCGAGCACGCAGCCGTACACGACACCGGACACCAAGGCGAAGGCCGCCGCCTACATCGACGATCCGACGCGCCTCTCCGAGAAGGAGATCTCCGAGCGGGCGCGCGACGCGTACGTCTTCGGTTACCCGCTCGTGCTCATGGACGTGACGCGCGAGATCGTCACGAGCGAGACTCCAGCGAACACGCTCTCCCACCTGCGTGAGCTCCCGGATCCGAGCTTCCACACGGTCGTCGCGCCCAACGTGGACACGCTCTACACGACGGCCTGGCTCGACCTCGACGAAGAGCCGATCGTCCTGAGTGTGCCCAACGCCGGCGATCGCTACTACGTCATGCAGATCCTCGACGCGTGGACGAACGTGGTCGCTGCACCCGGCACGCGCACCAAGGGCGCCGAGAAGCTCGAGATCGCGATCGTCGGCCCCAACTACAAGGGGCGCATCCCGCGCGGCCTCGAGCGCGTCGAATCTCCCACCACCTACGCGTGGATCGTCGGCCGCATCCACACCACGGGGACGCCGGACGATCTCGCCCAGGTGCACGCCGTCCAAGACGAGATGCGCATGCAGCCGCTGAGCGTCTACGAGGGCAAGGCGCCGCCCACGCCGACCGCGCAGGGCAAGCAGAAGCCGAGCAGCCACACCAAATCGCCGGCCGAGGTGGTGAACTCGATGGATCCCGAGACCTTCTTCGATCGCCTGAACCGGCTCATGGCCAAGAACCCGCCGAAGAAGGAGGACGCGTTCGCCATGGCGCGCTTCGAGACGATCGGCATCTCGCCGGGCAAGCCCTTCAGCCTCGACCGCTATCCGAAGGAGGTCTCGCGCGCGATCGAGAACGGCGCGATCCAAGGCCAGGAGCGCCTTCAGAAGCTCACACAGAAGCCGCTCGGCACGGAGACGAACGGCTGGAACATCCTCCTCAGCACCGGAGACTACGGCACCGACTACGACACGCGCGCGGCGGTCGCCCGCATGGGGCTCGGCGCGAACCTCCCCGAGGACGCCGTCTATCCGACGACCGCGCGCGATTCCGATGGGAACCCGCTCGACGGCCGCCATCGCTACGTCCTCCACTTCGAGAAGGACGAGATCCCGCCCGTCGACGCCTTCTGGTCGCTCACCGTCTACGACGAGGATCAGTTCCTCGTGAAGAACGACGCAAAGCGGTACGCGGTGGGCAGCCACCACGGGCTCAAGCCCAACGCCGACGGCTCGATCACCATCTACCTCCAGTCGAGCTCGCCCGGACGCGAGCGAGAGTCCAACTGGCTCCCGATCCCGAGCGAGCGCTTCAACGCGATGCTCCGGCTGTATTCGCCGCAGGCCCCGGTGACCCGCGGCGAATGGGCCCCGCCGCCGATCGAGCGCGTACGCGACTGACGCGTCTCAACGGCGGCGCAGGAGCTGGCGGTACTCCTCGAGGAAGTCCCGCCAGCGTTGGTCGCGCACCTCCTTCGGCGGGAGCTCGAAGGGCTTCGGCCGGATGGCGAGGAGCGCGGCCTCGTCGACCTCGTCGATGAGCTCGGGCGGGAGCATCCGCTCGGCGTACTGCTTGTAGACGCCCGAGCGCACGAAGAGGTCGAAGAGGTCGGGATCGAGGTGGTTGTCCGCCTTCATCGATCCCATGATCCGCATCGTCTCGGAGAGGGTCTTGCCCTTCTTGTAAGGTCGATCCTGCGCCGTGAGCGCCTCGAAGACGTCCGCGATGGCCATCGCGCGCGCCGGGATCGACATGTCACCGGCGTAGATCCCGCGCGGATAGCCCTTGCCGTCCATGCGCTCGTGGTGGCCGCCCGCGTACTCCGGCACGCGCCGGAGGCCACGGGGAAAGGGCAGCGCCTCGAGCATGCGGATCGTCTCCACCATGTGCCCGTTGATGATGAGGCGCTCCTCGTCGGTGAGCGTGCCGCGCGAGATGGAGAGGTTCCGCGCCTCGTCCTCGGTGAGGAGCGTTCGCTCTCCGTCGAGCAGTTTCACCTTGGGCGCGGTGAACGAGGCGATCTTGGCCTTGGCCTCTTCGCCGAGGAACTCGGTGCCGACGTTGGCCTTCTCGAGGAAGCGATAGTCCTCGAGGAGCGCGAGGCGCTGCCGCATGGCCTCCGCCTCGGCTTCTTCGAGCGTGCACTCGCCGCGCGCCGCGCGCTTGTAGGCCTCGGCCTCGATCTCGGCCGCGCGGAGGCTCAGCCGCGTGTGCACGAGCTCGAGCCGATCGAAGATCGTCTCCAGCTTGGTGGCCTTGTCCATCACGTGGACCGGCGTCACCACCTTGCCGCAGTCGTGGAGCCACGCCGCGATGCGCAGCTCGTACCAGCCCTCGTCGTCGAGCTGGAAATCGGCGAAGGGCCCGGAGTCGTCCTCACAGGCCGCCCTCACGAGGGAGAGCACGAGCTCCGGCACGCGCTCGCAGTGGCCACCGGTGTAGGGCGACTTCGAGTCGATCGCCGAGGCGAGCATCTGGATGACGCTCTCGAGCAGGCGCTTCTGGCCGTCGAGGAGGAGCTGGTTCTCGAGGGCGACGCCCGCTTGCGCGGCGAGCGCCTCGAGGATCACCTGGTCGTCCTCCCGGAAGGGGAGCACGGCCTTGGTCTCGGGATCGACCGCGTTGATGAGCTGGAGGACGCCGATGACGTAGCCCTGGCTGTCGATGAGGGGGACGGTCGCGAACGAGGTCGAGCGGTAGCCGGTCTCGGCGTCCATCCGCTTCGCCCCCGTGAAGTCGAAGCCCTCGGCGTGGTAGGCGTCGTCGATCCGCACCCCGCGCCGCGCGTGGACGGCGTAGGTCGCCACGTTGTGGAGGTTGGGCCGACCGTCGGGGAGGAAGAGCGGGATGCTCGGGAAGCCCTCCGGCGGCGGCGCCGAGCCGCCGAAGGCGATGCCGAGGGTGTCGTTCCGCAGGATCGCGAATCGGAGCTGGTCGTCGTCGGTCCGGAGGTAGAGCGTCCCGCCGTCGGCGCGGGAGATGCGCTTGGCCTCGAGGAGGATGCGCTCCAGCAGCCGGTCACGGTCTCGCTCGGACGCGAGCGCGCGGCTCACCGAGAGCAGGAGCTCGAAGCGCTCGAGCTGGATCCTCAACGTTTCGACGGCATTCATGCGGGGGATCTCACTTCGGCTCGGAGGGTACGGCGAAGTATGACCCGACGACAAATCTCGGCGTCTCCTTTCCGAGGGGATCCCCGCCGCCGGAGGCTTCGCCGGGGCTAGAACATTTCAGTCGATTTCAATTCTGGAACGACCCCGCCCAAGATTGAAACGTCGGCGGGTCCCCCGCGTCGGGCGATGCCCCAAGAATGCGCGGTTTTTCGTTCACGAGGAGTTGGCACGGCACCTGCTTATGTCCCGGTCGAGCTTTCGAACGCGCCACGCTGCCCCCTCCCCCCCCCCTCAAGCGTGGCGACCTGTCGAACGCTCTCGTGCCCGCGGCAGCTTCCCCCCCCCTTGAGCGCCGCGGGCGCTTTTATTTAATCGGCGTACTTCACCGCCCTCGGTTGAATTCCGCCTCGAATCGTCCGACGCTTGTGGCGTGGACGAGGCCGGAACCGGAGGTAGGGCGGACGAACACATCGGCGCCATCGAGGATCGGCGCCGGGCCACGTTCCAGGTGGTCCTCATGGCGCTGGTCGGGTTCACCGTCGCGCTCGTGATCGGCGCCTTCCTCCAACCGAACGCGCGACCCAAGACGATCCTCGTCTTCTACACGCCGCTCTTCGCGCTCTACGGATGCGCGGCGCTGCTCCACCGCGCGGGAAGGACGCGGGCCGCCGCGTTCCTCACCACCTCGAGCGTCTTCGCGATGGTCACCTCCGCCGTCTACTTCTTCGGCGGGCTCACCGGCCAGATCGCGTCGGCCTACTTCATCGTCGTCATCGTCGCCGCCCTCACGCTCGGGAGCGGCCCGGCGCTCGGCTTCACGGCGCTCGTCGTCTTCGCCTGCGTGGTCTTCGTCGAGCTCGAGCAGCTCGGCCGGATCCCGCCGCCCTACCACGAGCTCACCGTCTACGACCACGTCGCCTCGATCGCGATCACCGTCGTCCTCGGCTCCTTCCTCATCAAGCGGGCGCTCATGCAGATGGAGAGCTCGCTCCTCGCCGCGGCGCGGAACGAGCGGGAGAACCTCGCCTCGCTCCGGGCGCTCGAGCTCGCCACCCGAGCGCTGGAAGAGCGGGCGCGACGCGAGCGCGCCATCCGCGATCTGGCCGAAGGCCTCCTCATGACCTCCGATCCGGTGGCGATGGCGCAGTGCACGCAGCTCGCCATCGCGAGCGTCATCGACGACGCGCGGACGGGCCTCTTCACCTACGCCCGCGCCGAGCGAACGCTCCGCAACGCCTCGCCCGTGCGCACCGTCGATCTCTCCGGCACGTCGATCGACGCGCTCTTCGAGTCGGTGAGGGCGTATCAGGCCACCCAGGAGGTCGCGCTCACCGACACGGAAGGCGAGGAGATCCGCGCGCTCGTCGTCTCGCTCCTCGGCCGCGCGAGCGTCTACGGCGTGCTCGTGGTCGATCCCGGCCCGACCTCGGAGATCTCGCTCGAGCTCCGCGACTTCGTGACCACCGTCGGCCGCGTCCTCGGCTCGGCCTTCGAGCGCATCCACGCCGAGCGCCAGCTCTACGAGTCGCAGCGCCTCGAGGCCCTGGGCCGGCTCGCCGGCGGCATCGCCCACGACTTCAACAACCTCCTCACCGTCATCCTCGGCATGAGCGAGGTCCTCATGCGCTCGGTATCCGAGGAGGACCGGCAGTTCGTCGCGGAGATCATCGAGACGAGCCGGCGCGCCGCCGAGCTCACCGAGCAGCTCCTCACCTTCAGCCGCCGCGACGGCGTCGAGGTCAGCCCCATCGAGCTCGATGCGGTGATCGAATCGCTCAGCCGCATCTTGCGTCGCGCGCTCGGTAGCGAGGTGGAGCTCCAGCTCGACCTCGGCGCCAAGGGCAAGCACGTCGTGGCCGACCGCGCCGGCCTCGAACAGGTGCTCATGAACCTGGCCGTCAACGCGCGCGACGCCATGCCCCAAGGCGGTCGCCTCCGCATCTCGACGCGCGCCTCGAATCTCGGCGACCCCGAGCTCTCCGTCTCCGAGACGATCATCCTCACCGTCGAGGACGAGGGGGTGGGCATGAGCGAAGAGGTGATGTCGCGCGCGTTCGAGCCCTTCTTCACCACCAAGGAGGCCGGTCGCGGCACGGGCCTCGGTCTGCCCACGGTCTACGGCATCGTCACGGGCCTCGGCGGACGCGTCGAGATCGACAGCGCCCCCGGCGAGGGGACGCGCGTGCGCTGCATCTTCCCCTCGGGCGCCGAGGCGAGCCGGATCGCGCTCCGTCGGGCCACGCCCCTCGTCTCCAAGATCACCCCGCCGGGCCCCATCCCCAACGCGTCGACGTCGGACGAACGCCTCGCTTGAGACCAGCGTCGGCTTGACAGGGTGGACTCCCGTCGAAAGGCTGCGACCTCATGTTGGGAATCGATCTCAGGGGCAAGAGGGCATTCGTCGCCGGCGTGGCGGACGACGGGGGATTCGGCTTCGCCATCGCCAAGGCGCTCGCCGAGGCAGGCGCGCGCGTCTCGGTCGGGACGTGGCCGCCCGCGATGGGCATCTTCGAGAAGCTGCTCAAGCTGGGGAAGATGGACGCGTCGCTCACGCTCTCCGACGGAACCAAGCTCGAGCTCGAAGCCATCGTCCCCCTGGACGCCGACTTCGACACGCTCGACGACGCGCCCGAAGACGTGCGGAGCAGCAAGCGCTACGCCGAGCGTGGCGACTTCTCCATCCAGGGCGCGGCCGATCTCCTCCGCGAGCGTTTCGGCGAGCAGAGCTTCGACGTGGTCGTGCACAGCCTCGCGAACGGCCCCGAGGTGAAGAACCCCCTGCTCGAGACCAGCCGCAAGGGCTACCTCGCCGCCGTCGGGGCGAGCGCCTATTCGTTCACCGCGCTCGTCCAGCGCTTCGGGCCGCTCGTCAAACCCGGCGGCTCCTTCCTCGCCCTCACCTACCTCGCGGCGGAGCGCGTGGTGCCGGGCTACGGCGGCGGCATGAGCTCGGCCAAGGCGGCGCTCGAGAGCGACGTGCGCGTGCTCGCCTTCGAGGCCGGCCGGAAGTGGGGCCACCGCGTGAACGCGATCAGCGCGGGCCCCTACGCCTCGCGCGCGGCGAGCGCCATCGGCTTCATCGGGAAGATGATCGAGTTCTACGCGATGAACTCGCCGCTGCCCGAGGCGATCACGGCCGAAGAGGTCGGCGCCACGGCGGCGTTCCTCGCGAGCCCCCTCGCGCGCGGCATCACGGGCACCGTGATCCACGTCGACAAGGGCTTCCACGCGATGGCCGTGCCCGCCGACGTCGACGGGATCCTCGAGGCGCTGAAGAAGGGCTGAGCCCGCCTCGAGGGCTCAGTCGCAGCGCGTCTCGACGAGTTCGCCCGAGAACGAGAGCCACGTACGCGACGGATTCCCGTTCGGGAGCTCCACGGCGCCCTCGGCCGGACACGGGCCGTTGGGACAGGCGTCGACCTCCTCGCCGCCGACCACGAGCCTATCGGCGCCACCCATCGCCACTTCCGTCCAGCCGGGCTGGAAGACGAAGTCGTTGAACGGCTGGGTCCAAGTGTCGTCTTGGTAGTTCGAGCCGCGCGCGAGTAACCCTAACGTGCAGAGGGCCGGCGGGCCGCCGCAGACGACCACGCCGCGGCTCACGTAGCCTTCGAGGCAGCCCGGCCCCTCGGCCGTGGCGTCGAGCGTCCACGAGGTCGAGCTCTTTCCGTAGCTCTCGTCGTAGTCGCAGATATCGAACTCGAGGGAGTGGGTCGTGAGCGTTCCGGTAGCCGAGTTGGGCGTGGTGAAGGACGCGCGGACGGCGGTTCGAATTCCGTCCATCGGCCCTTCGAAGCGCTGGTCCATCTCGAAGCACTTCACGCGCGCGGGGCCCTCGATGGGCGCGCCGTCGGCCGCCTCCGCCTCGATCACGAGGGTGCCGGGACCGATCGAGACATCGATCCCGTCGATATTCGACAGCGGGAGATCGGTGATCTGGAAACGCCCCGTGAGCGCATAGGTGAGCGTGCACTTCCCGGCTCCGGGCGTGCGCATCGCCTCGCCGCACGGCGGCGCGTCGTCGAAGACGCAGAAGCGGCGGTCGGGCGCCGAGGCGAGGCCGCCGAGCGCGCGGAGGAGCGGCTGCTGACAGACGAAGCCCTCGCCGCAGTCCGAGTCCTCCTCACACGTCATGAGGCATTGCCCGAAGTCGACGAGCGGCGTGGGATCGAAGTCGAGCGAGGCGAGCTCCTCCGCGTCGACGCCGTCGAGCGGGCGCCAACAGCCGGCGCCCTCGCCGCAGGCCTCGTCGGAGGTGCACGACTCGGCGTAGGTGCAGTACGAGCGCGGGATGATCATCCCCACGCCCGGCTCGGCGTAGGTCTCGAAGCCTTGCAGACACCGCATGCCCGCCTCGGGGCAATCGGCGTCGGCGACGCACGGGGCGCCGACGGCGGCGAGTTCCTCCGACGCGTCGGGCTCGGCGTCGGGTGCGCCGCCAGTGTCGTCACCGCAGGCGACGAGAAGGGAAAGAAGGACCATGGATGCGCAGCGCGCAAACGAATTCATCGTCGACTCCTAACGGCTGGAAGAGGGATGCGCGTCACCCCGGAGGGTGACGACGCTCAGTTGGGGCAGTGCGCCGGGGGCGTGAAGGTATAAGAGACGTCGCCGGGGCACTCGGTCGGGTTGTCGGGCGAGTTCTCATCGAAGGTCTCGCACGCGTTGATCAGATCCCAGGCCGCCTCGTTCGGCGCGATACCGGCGTAGCTCACGCGGACCGCCTCGAAGCCCACGCCCATGGAGAGCGCGCCCACGATGCCGAGCTCCTCGCTGTGGCAGGGCGAGCTCCGCGGGCGTTCCGTCTCCGGATCCGCGTAGAGATCCGTGAAGCTCGCGTAGACACCGGCGAAGGTCTCGGGCGCGCAGAAGCCGATGGCCGGGCTCACGTCGATGAGATCGGGCATCGCGAAGCGCCCGGCCACGAAGGCGCGCTCGAAGTGCGAGCGATCCTCGGAGATCTTCGCGACGAGGTAGGCGTAGGTGAGCCGCACCTGGAGCCCGCGACGATCCGTGTAGAGGTCGAAGGAGGAGTTGAGCGGGAGCGGCATCACGAGCCAGTTGTTCGAGACGTAGGCCGTGGTGGAGCGCACGTTCGGCACCTGCACGGGCGGCACGCTGAAGGCGCGCGGGTTGGCGAAGTACCAGTCGGCTTGGCTTCCGTCCTCGAGCCAGCAAGGCTCGGGCACGCGCTCGCCGTCGTCCTCGGCGAAGGGAATCTCGACGTTCGCGCTGAAATCGCCGTACGTGATCTCCACCGGCTCGCGTCCCCACGTCCAGGCGTTCTTGGCCTGTTCGGCGAGCTCGCGCGTCCACGTGGGTTGGTAGGTGCCGAGCACGGCCGGCGCGATGAAGACGTCGACCTGGGCGTCGTCGGCGAGGCCGTTCCACTTCTGGATGTTGATGAGGATCGTGCCCTGGCCCTTGCGGTGGACGCGCTCGATCTCGCACTCGAGGTTGAAGTTGCTCGCGATGTTGTTCCAGAGCTCGATGCCGAGCGTGTTGTCGATGCCGTTGGGACCGTCGACGCCGAGCGGCGCCGAGGTGCACTCGCCCACGCCCTCGCTGCCCGAGCCCGCCGACGAGTCGTAGCCGTCGAGGTCGAGACCGTCGGGGTCGGACTCATCCTGTTTGATACGCACCTTCTTGATCGCGAACGTCACCTCGGAGGTGTCCGTCGGGAGCGAGGTCGAGGCAGGCGGACGGCAAGGGAGCTTGCCCTGCTCCGGCCCGACGTCGCATTCGTTCGGCACCTTGCCGTCGGGATTGCTGCCCGAGTCCGGCGTAGGTCGTTCGAGCTCGTTGAACACGAAGCAACCCGTGAGCCCCGCAGCCAGAACGAGAACCAAGAAAACACGTGCGAACGTCGCCATCGATCCCCTCGTATGGGTCAAGAGCGACCCATCAAGCTTCATCGCGCGACGATAACCCAGATTCGAATCCAGCGATAGATTGGTTGACACCGTAGAAATGAAACGAGGCGGCCCCCCACCGGGGAGCCGCCTCACGACGCTTCGGTCGATCGACTCAGCGGACGCTGCAGGTCGGGTCGACGCAGAAGTTGCCGAACTCGGCGCTGCACACCATGCCGCCCGGGCAGTCCGCGTCGCCGTCGCAGCCGATCTGGCAGGTGTTGGTGGTCGGTTCGCAGCTCATCGGCTGGGCCGCGGGATTGCCCGCCGTGAAGCGGCTGGCGTCGAGGTTCCAGCGGACGACGAACTCGTCGAGCGCGCGCTGCCCCTCTTCGTCGCCGTCGAAGTGACAGGTCGCGTCGGAGGCGCAGGGCGTGTTGATGTCCTTCTCTGCCGTGGCCGGCTGGAGGCAGTCGATGCGGACCGTCGCGCCCGGCGTGGGCACGGTCCCCGGCGTGAAGCGGACGGTGGCCTTGACCGTCTTGCTCGCGCACTGCTCGACGACGGTCTCGTCGGTGTAGTCGTCGTAGAACCAGCCGAGGCCCGCGGGCGCGTTGCCGGCCGCCCGATCGTCGGCGGTCGGGACCTGCTGGATGAGGCGGCAGGTCTCGCGGCCGTCCTCGTCGATCTTGAAGGGACGCGGCTCACGGCCTTCCAGGTCGTCGCAGTGCATGCCCTCGGGAAGACGCTCGAGGACGTTGCAGGGCACGGCGCCCGTCGCGTCCGGGTTGAGGGCGCGGTTCAAGCAGCTGGGCTTGGTGGCGCTGATGATGGCGATGAGGATGTTCTCGATGGCCGCGCTGAAGTCGTCGGTGCAGATCGTCTCGAAGACGGTGATGACGTTGCGCGCCGCGAGGCCGCGGGCCACGCGCAGGATGCGGCTGGCCGGGACGGCGTACTGGAGGTCGTAGCCGGCGCCGGTGCAGTCCATGAGGTCTTCGACGCTGTCGTCCTCGACGCCGTTCTGGAGACAGCGCCAGCACGCGGGCACCTGGCTATCGCTACCCACGTTCGTGCCGGGGATCTGCGCCCAGATCGGGGGATTGGTGCCCTCGACCACGAAGTCGCGGACCTCCATCTCGGGCGAGGCGAGGATCGCGTCGATCTCCTGCACCGACTGGGCGCCGCTGTTCGCGATGTCGCGCGGCACGCCCACGATGCCCGCGAAGATGAGGCGGTTGGCCGGCTTCGCCGCGAGGATGCCGTTGATGTAGCGCTCGACCGGGTAGAGCTGCTCCCCGTCGTCGAAGCGGGTGCAGCGCGTGTTGAAGCGGTAGGGAGCGCCTTCCGCGGAGATGCGGGGCGCGTCGGGATCGGTCAGCTCGGTAGAATTCCTCTTGAAGATCTCGGGGTTGTCCGTGGAGCAATCGTCCTCGTCGGTGATCATGATGATCGCGAGGATGGCCTCGTCGCGGAAGAAGCCGGCGTTGCCGTCCGGGTAGGGGAGGTCGGCCACGCCGCCACCGAACTTGAACTCGACCGCCGTGCTGGTGCTCGGGGTGATGGCGGCGAGCAGCGACTCGAGCTGCATCTCGAAGCCGCAGCCGCTGGTGCCGAGGACGGTGGTGCAGGAGACGTCGTCCGCGAAGTCCTCGACGCTCTGCGAGCCCTCGACGTCGAACGAGAGGAAGCTGGGGAACGAGGCCGGACAGGCGATGGCGTCCTCGCCGTCGCCGATCGTGGCGCTCACCGGGACGAGGTTGATGACGCCACGATCACCCGCATTCGCGCGCACCGGCTCGAGCCGCTCGACGAGGTTGTCGACACCGAAGTACGCGCCGCAGTTGGGGACGACGTGGGTGATGCGCTCCTCGAGCGGCATCGAGTTGAGGGCGGCGATCTCCCTGTCCGCGCCGAAGCCCGCCACGCCGAAGTCGCTCGAAATGGTGCCGACACGGAGCCGCTTGACGGCCTGAGCACCCTCGAGGTCCGGGTTGGCGGCGATGAGCGCGTCGATCTCGTTCTGGTCGATGAGCGTGCGGACGATGACGCCGATCTGCGCCTGGAGGGCCGCCTGCTCCTCCGCCATCGAGCCCGAGTTGTCGACCACGAAGAGGAGGTCGATGTCCTCGGCCGGGAGGACGTTCAACTCCTCGCTGCTCGCCGAGACCGTGCAGGGGTTCAGCGGTCGCAGATCGCGCTTGGCGCAGGAAGGTGCGACGAGAACGAGAGCGATAAGTAAGGAGAGCGCTTGGCCACGGGAAGCGGCCAGGCTTTGAGACTTCATCGTCTGCATGATTCCTCGGAATGTGGAGCCGACGCGCCGAGCCCACCCATGGGGGCGACTGGCCACCGGCGGCGAGCATAACGTCCACCTGGACGTCGGATCAACAGATCGTTGAGGCGACACCCACCATGGGCATCTATGCGAGGAACCACCTTTTTTTGGCGCCTGCTGGTGCAGATTTCCAATATCGTCACCTTTCGGGTCCGCAAAAAGGTAAGAGCGCTCCATGTCCCGCGTGCTGGTCGTCGACGACGAAGAGAACCTCCGCCTGGTGCTCCGGACCATGCTCGGCCGGGCGGGGTACGCGGTCGAGACCGCGGCGAGCGCCGAGGAGGCCATCGCCAAGCTCGAGGGCTTCGATCCGGAGTTCGTCCTGGCCGACGTCCGGATGCCCGGGATGAGCGGCCTCGAGCTCTGCGCCTACCTCCGCGACCACCACCATCCGGCGACGGTCCTGGTGATGAGCGCCTTCGGCTCGATCGACCTCGCCCTCGAGGCGATCCAGGCCGGCGCCTACGACTACGTGAGCAAGCCCTTCCAGAAGGACGAGGTCCTCCTCGCCCTGAAGAAGGCCGAGGAGCGGGAGCGCCTCCGCCGGGAGAACCGGGCGCTCCGAGAGGAGATGCGCCGTTCGGCGCGATACGGCCGGATGATCGGGCGGAGCGAAGCGCTCGAGCGGGTCTTCGCGACGCTCCGCAAGATCGCCCGCTACGACACCACGGTCCTCATCCAAGGCGAGAGCGGGACCGGCAAGGAGCTCGTCGCCCGCGCCCTCCACGAAGAGGGGAGCCGCGCCCAGGGCCCCTTCGTCGCGATCAACTGCGGCGCCATCCCCGACGCCCTCCTCGAGAGCGAGCTCTTCGGGCACAAGAAGGGCGCCTTCACCGACGCCCACGCCGATCGCCGCGGCCTCTTCGAAGAAGCCGACGGGGGCACGCTCTTCCTCGACGAGATCGGCGAGCTCCCCCTCCCCCTCCAGGTGAAGCTCCTCCGCGTGCTCCAGGAGGGGACCATCCGTCCGCTCGGCGCGCGCACCGACAAGAAGGTGAACGTACGGGTCGTGGCCGCCACCGTGCGGAACCTCCAAGAAGAAGTCGCGGCCGGACGCTTCCGCGAAGACCTCTTCTACCGGCTCAACGTCCTCCCCATCCGCGTCCCGCCGCTCCGCGAGCGCAAGGAGGACATCCCGCTCCTCGTCGAGCACTTCGTCGAGCGCTGCAACGCCCGCCTCGGCACGCGGATCCACACCGTCTCGCCCAAGGCGATGCGCCACCTCATGGCCTATTCGTACCCGGGCAACGTGCGCGAGCTTGAGAACCTCATCGAGCGCTCGGTCGTCCTCGCCGAGGGCGAGACGCTCGAGGCCGACGACCTCCCCGAGCACCTCACACGGCGCCCCGATCCCATCGAGCGCGTGCTCCGCAGCGACGAGCTCTCCATCAAGAAGGCGAACCGGATCGTCGAGGAGACGCTCATCCGCCGCGCGCTCCAGAAGACCGGCGGGAACCGCACGCACGCCGCGCAGCTCCTCGAGATCAGCCACCGCGCGCTCCTCTACAAGATCAAGGACTACGGGATCGCCTGAGCCTCGGCGACCGGGCCGAGCCGGCCCCCTCCGCGGGGCCTCGATAGTTGGTGTTTCGGCCTCCGGCATGTAACCTCGGCTCGCACGGAATCTTCCCGAAGGCCCGATCGTTCACATGACGATGACCCGTCTCTTCCTTCTCGGCCTCCTGCTCCTCTCGAGCGGCTGTGCGTCGACCATCGCCAACACCGACGTCCGCGACACGCCCGAGAACCGCAAGGTGCTCGATTTCATGGAGCGGTACCGCCGTGCCGTGAACGATCGCGACGTGGGCAAGATCCTCGCGATGACCTCGCCGCAGTACCTCGACGACATGGGGACCCCCGACGGGAGCGACGACCTCGACTTCGATCGCCTCCGCGAGCGCCTCGCCGAGTGGAACGAGCGCGTGCGCGACGTGCGCTACGACATCCGGTATCGGCGGGTGACCTACGACATGGGGCGCATCTACGTCGAGTTCACCTACCGCGTGAGCTTCGAGCTCGCCGAACCGGGCGAGCAACGAGGAAAGTGGTCGCGCCGCATCGGTGATCACCGCGCCGTGCTGATCCGGGACGAAGAGAAGGACGATTTCGCCTTCGTCTCCGGCCTTTGACGCGCTTCGGCGCGAGCCCGGCGGGGCGGATCACCGTTGATGATCTCGCCTGGTTTCCGGTAGGCTCGCGCGACCGCCTCCGACGCAAAATCCAGAGATGACCGACTCCGACAAGAAGCAGCTGGGACGCATCGCGCTCAAACAGCGCGAGGTGCCCGGTGGGGCGGCTGATCCACGCCTCGCATCCCTCTCCGAGCGCCATGGCGTTCCGGGAGTGGACCTCGAGCGGAAGGTGATCGATCTCGCGCTGCTCGAATACGTCCCCGAGGACATCGCGCGTCAGCACCTGATCTTCCCCATCGCGGCGACCGAGAGCGCGCTCGCCCTGGCGATGGCCAATCCGTCCGATCGCAACGTGATCGACGAGATCGAGTTCGTGACGGGCAAGCGCATCATGCCCAACGTGGCCACGGAGGAGGCGCTCCGCGCGGCCATCGACGGCGCCTATGCAGCGCACGCGTCGGGCGCGACCGAGTGGCGCGGCCCCAAGGCGGCCTCGCCCGCGGCCATCGAGGAGACGGCGCCCTCGCTCCCCAAGGGGATGCTCGACGACGCCTTCGGCTCCAAGGTGAGCCCCGTCCCCACGGCCACGCGCGAGCGCCCGGCCAACCCGCGCATCCTCATCGTCGACGACGAGGACGACATCCGGCGCCTCCTCCAGCGCGTGCTCGAGAAGAAGGGCTACGCGGTGATCGAGGCCTCCGACGGTCAGGCGGGCCTCGCCGCCGTCCGCGAGCACTCGCCCGACGTGATCCTCCTCGACGCGATGCTCCCGGAGGTGCACGGCTTCGACATCTGCCGGCGCATCAAGGGCAGCAAGAAGTACGGGCACATCCCCATCATCATGGTGAGCGCCATCTATCGCGGCTGGCGCGTCGCCGAGGATCTCCGCGCGTCGTACGGCGTCGAGGCCTTCCTCGAGAAGCCCTTCAAGATCAACGACATCATCGAGCACGTGGAGCGCGCGCTCGAGGGCAAGGCCCCGCCCGAGGACGACGAGGCCATGAGCCAGGCCGCCTCGCGTCACCTCGAGGAGAGCATGGAGGCCTACCGCAAGGGCGACCTCGAGACGGCCATCGATAAGCTCAAGGAGGGCATCGGCATCGATCCCCTGAGCTTCCAGCTCCACTACCACCTCGGCCTGCTCTACGGCCGTGGAGATCGCCTCTTCGACGCGATCCACGAGCTCGAGACCGCGGTCGATCTGCAGGCGCGGAACTTCTCCGCGCTGAAGAACCTCGCGGTCCTCTATCAACGCGCGGGCTTCAAGCACAAAGCCATCGAGATGTGGGAGCGCGCGCTCGGCACCGCGCCCGACGACGAGACGCGGCAGGGGATCAAAGAGCACCTCATGAACTTGCTCTGATCGGCGGGAGCGCGATGAAATTCAGCTGCGACAATTGCCAAGCGAAGTACCAGATCGCCGACGAGAAGGTGGCTGGACGAACGCTGAAGATGACGTGTCGCCATTGCGGGCACGCCATCCTCATCCGCGGCGACGCAGCCGACTCCGCCGAGCTCGCGCCCCCGGCGCCCAAGCGGCCCACGCTCCCGCACGCCAAGCCCGCCGCCCCCGCGCTCCCCGAGCCCACCGACGACGACCCGCTCGCGCTCCCCGAGCTCGAGAGCGGCGAGCCCGTCTGGCACGTCGCGATCCACGAGGTGCCCATCGGCCCCGTCCCGCTCGCCGAGATCGAGCGCAAGATCGCCATCGGCGCCGTCACGGCCGAGTCGCTCTGCTGGCGCGAGGGCCTCGACGACTGGAAGCCGCTCGGCGAGATCCCCGAGCTCGCCGCCCTCCTCGAGACCACGCCCGAGGCGACGCCTTTCGCGGGGCGCCCCTCCCTCGTCGCGCCCGAGGCGCCGCCCGAGCGGACCACGCCGGAGCCCAGGCTCCGGACCACGCCCGAGCCCAAGGCGCCGATCCGCCTCGAGCCCGCGGCCGAATCGATCCTCGAGCCCTTGCCGCGCAAATCGTCCGGCGCCGCGCACCTCGCCCTCTCGCTCGTCTTCGGCCTCGCCTGCGGCGGCGTGGGGTATTGGCTCGGTCTCCAGCAGGCCCCTGTCGATCGCGTGGAGCAGGCCGTGGCCGCCGGCGTCGAGCCCGCTCCCGAAGCGCCCCCTTCGCGCGAGGCCGCCCCCGAGACGGCGCCTGCGGAGGAGGAGCCCGCCCCCGCGGCGGCCGAGGCCCCCGCGCCCGAGCCCACCGCCGAGGCGACGCGCGCCCGCAAGCGCCCCGAGCCCCGCGCCACCGCGTCCGCGCCGACCACGACCACGACCACCGCGCCCAAGCCCGCCGAGCGCCCGCTCACGGCCGAGGAGAAGCGCCTCCTCGAGACCTACGGCGGCGGCGCGGGCACGCCCTCCAGCACCACCTCGCCGAGCAGCCGGGCCTCGAGCACGACCTCGCTCGACTCGAGCTCGACGCCGAGCGGTCTCGACGCCTCGGCCGTGCAGCAGGTCGTGAGCCGCAACCGCGCCTCGCTCCAGCAGTGCTACGAGCGCGCGACCCGCGGCGCGCCCCTCGCCTCCACCGTGCGCATCAACGTGAGCGTCACGGTGGGCGCCTCGGGCATCGTGACGCGCGCCGTGGCCGTCGGCGACAACCTCCCGCTCGGCCTCGGCGCCTGCATCGAAGCCGCCGTGAAGCGCTGGCACTTCCCCGCCGGCGGCGAGGCGCGCTTCCCGGTCGTCTTCACGCCCTCCTGACGCGTGCAGGCACGCCGCGCGGTGCTATGCATCGCCGCATGGACGTGGGGAGGTGGACCACGGAGGCCCTCGAGCTCTCGCTCCTTCTGAGCGCGCCCGTGCTCGTGACGAGCCTCGTCGTCGGCGTCGTCGCCGGAGTCCTCCAGGCGATCACGCAGGTGCAGGATCAAACGCTCGGCTTCGTCCCGAAGCTGCTCTCGGTGGCGCTCGCCCTCGCCGTCACGGGCGCGTGGATGGCGAGCGAGCTCGGCCGCTTCACCCGCAACGTCTTCGAGGCGCTCGGATCGTGACGCTCGCGAGGCTCATCGAGGCCTTCCCCGCGCTCGCGAGCTACGCGCTCCTCTTCGCCCGCATCCTGCCGCTCGCGGCGCTCTCGCCGCTGCTCGGCCTCGCGCAG
>JAAYBZ010000143.1 GCA_012744445.1 Myxococcales bacterium
TCGGCGCGATGGGCGCGGCGCCGTGGAGCACGAGCTCGAGCGCCGAGGGATCGAACGCCTCGCGCACCTCGCGCGGGAGGCGGTGGAGGCGCGCCATCATCGTCGGGACGAGGTGGACGTGACGCACACGTCGCTCGGCGAGGAGACGGAGCGCCTCGTGCGTGTCCCAGCGCCGCATCACGTGGACCTCCGCGCCGTTCAGGAGATCGTAGATGGCGAAGAGGAGCGGGGCCGCGTGGTACATCGGCCCCGTGATGAGGTGCGGCCCCCTTCCGTCGAGGCCGAAGCGGACGCCGCCCGCGCGCATCGCCTCGAGCGCTGCGCCGAGCGTCTTGGCCTTGGCGCGCTTCACGCCCTTGGGGCGCCCGCTCGTGCCGCTCGTGTAGATCATCGTGCCGCCGGGCTCGGCGCCGAGGTCGAGCGCCGGAGGCGTCCGCGAGAGCCTCCCTCGGAGGGCGTCGAGATCGACGAAGCGCGGATCCGCGCCGCCCGTCTCGGCGTCGACGAAGACACATCTCACGCCGGCGTCGTCGAGGACGTAGGCGATCTCGTCGGGCGTGAGGTGCCAATTGACGGGCGTGATCCAGAGACCGCCCGCGATGGCGGCGAGCACGAGCTCGACGTACTCCGCGCGGTTGCGGAGGTGGGCCGCCACGTGATCGCCGGGCGCGAGGCCGAGCTCCTCCCGCAAGAGCCGAACCCAGGCGGCGACGTTCCGCTCGAGCTCGCCGAAGGTGATGCGCGTGCGTCCATCGTCGACGGCGACGGCGTGGCGATCGATGGCGGCGGGGAAGAGGCCGGTCACGGGTTCTCTCGGAGGGCGCGGAGGATCTCCTCGCCGCGGGCGCTCCTCGCCGAGAGCGTGACGCGCCGCCGATCGTCGTCCACGGGCTCGATGACCATCTCGAGCGCGACCGGGTGGAGCTCGTCCGCGAAGCGGGCGCCCCACTCGACGAGCGCGACGGCGTCGCGGCCGAGCCTCTCCTCGAGGCCGAGCTCGTGGATTTCACGCGTGTCGCCGAGGCGGTAGAGATCGGCGTGGAGGAGCGGGATCCGCGCCTCGTATTCGTGGACGAGCGCGAAGGTGGGGCTCGTGATGGGCTCGTCGGGATCGACCCCGAGCGCCCACGCGAAATAGCGCGCGAAGGTCGTCTTCCCCGCCCCGAGCGTCCCTTCGAGGATGACGGTGTCGCCCGGCGCGACGTGGCCCGCGAGCTTCGCGGCGAAGGCGGCCATCGCGTCTTCGTCGGAGATGTCGAGGTGGAGGGTCTGCATCGGCTCCGGGCGCCGCCCCGCTTGCCGAGGCCAGTCGCGAGCGGTCATTCTAGCGCGGCCGTGCACCGCCGCATTCCGAGGCCGCCCCTGCTCTTTTCGCTCGCGGTCCTCGCCCTCGCGAAGACGGCCTTCGGCCAGACGCCCGACTTCGGCGATCACGAATACCGCATCGCCGTCCGCCTCGATCCCGAGCGCCACGAGGTCCGCGGGAGCGTCACGATCCGCTACCGCAACCGGAGCGAGAACCCCATCGAGGATCTCGTCTTCCACCTCTACCCCAACGCCTTCGATCACGACGAGACCGTGTTCATGCGCGAGAGCGGCGGCGCGCTCCGCGGCGTGCCGTCCGACGCACGCGGGCGCATCGAGCTCCAATCGCTACGCATCGACGAGGTGGAGGCACTCGAGCGCGCCTCGGACGAGCTCCTCCCCAAGGACCGCACCCAGCTCCGCGTCCCCCTCGAAGCGCCCCTCCGCCCCGGCGAGCGCCTCACCATCGAGATCGACTTCGTGACGCATCTCCCGGCGCTCTTCGCCCGGAGCGGCTACGTCGATCGCTTCCACCTCGTCGCGCAGTTCTTCCCCAAGCTCGCCAAGCTCAGCCGAATGGGCGAGTGGCGCTCCTTCCCCTACCACGGCCTCGGCGAGTTCTACGCCGACTTCGCGAGCTACGAGCTCGCCGTCGAGGCCCCGCCCGACCTCGTCGTCGCCGCAAACGGCGTGCGAGGCCCGGTCGAATTCGACGGCCCTTGGCCGGTCCACCGCTTCCGCGCGGAGGACGTGCACGACGTCGCATTCGCCGCCTGGGATCGCTTCGAGACCCGATCGGAGCGCTGCCACGGCGTGCGCGTCCACCTCTTCTTCCCGCCCGGAGGCGACGAGGTCGCCGCGCGGAGCCTCGCCCTCACCTGCCGCGCCTTCGACGAGCTCGGCCGGCTCCTCGGGCCCTATCCCTACAAGGACCTCTCCATCGTCTTCCCGCCGCGCGGCGCCGAGGGCGGGGCCGGGATGGAGTACCCCGGCCTCGTCATCTCCGCCGCGGGCTCCCATCACCCGAGCGGCCTCCGCTTCTTCGGTCCCGACGCGACCACGGCGCACGAGCTCGCGCACCAGTGGTTCCAGGGCGTCGTCGCCACCAACGAGGTCCTCCACCCGATGCTCGACGAGGGGCTCGCCACCTTCTTCGGCAACGAGCTCATGGCGATCGTCCACGGCCGGGATCGCTCGGCCCTCGAGCGCCCGCCCCTCGACATCGCCGAGTTCACGCGGGCGCTCCTCCCCGAGAAGGCCTTCCCGCCCTCGCTCCCCGTCTACGCCTTCCCGGGCGAGTACGAGCTCTACGGGAGCCTCTACGGCCACTTCCCGCTCGCGCTCGAGACCGTCGCGCGGCTCGAAGGGCGAGACCGCCTGATGAAGGCGCTCGGCCACTACGCGCGGACCCACCGCTTCAAGCACCCCAAGCCCGAAGACCTCCTCGCCTCCTTCGCCAAGGTCTACGGCGAGGCATACGTGCGCGAGGTCCTCGAGCCCGCCCTCTTCCGCGGCCACGCCGTCCGCTTCACGCTCGACGTGCAGAAGACCGAGGACGCCTTCCACTACGTGGCGAAGCGCGCCGGGCGGCTCCCCTTGCCCACCGTCGTCCAGATCACCCACGTGGACGGCACGGTGGAGCGCATCCCCTTCCCCGCCGAGGCCGAAACGGTCGAGCTCAGCCGCCCGCGTGAGGTCGTCGCGCGCGTGGAGATCGATCCCGATCGCCAGATCCTCGTCGACCGCGAGCGGAACGATCAGGCGCACCTCCCTCGGCCCGGCCGCGCGAGGGGCCTGCTCGTCGCCGCGCTCCGCGCCCTCTTCGCCTGGTGCTTCGGATGAGCCGCCTCGCGCGCACGGCCTCGGTGGCCCTCGTCTCGCACCTGGTCTTCGCCGGCCTCGCGTGGATCACCGCTCACGGCGTCGACGCCGAGCTCCGCGGGCGCGGCGTCGATCTCCTCGAGGTCGATCGCGTGCTCGAGCATCTCCTCCGCGAAGGCCCCCTCTCCGCGCCGGTGCGGGTCCTCCTCGCCGGTCTCGTCGCGGGGCTCTGCCTCACGCCCTATTTCGAGGCGGCCGTCGCCTCGGCCGCGGCGCGCGCATCATCGTTCCGCGAGGCCTTCCGCGACGCCGTCCACCTCACGCCGGCGAGCGTTGGGCTCGGCCTCCTCGCGCTCCCCATCGCGGCGCTGGTCCTCGCCCTCGCGGCCCTCGCGCCCTGGGCCATCTACGCGCTCACGACGGACGTCCACGACGACCTCCGCCGCGCCTGGTTCCTCGGCGTGTCGCTCCTCCCGGCCGCGTTCGTCGCGCTCGCGTTCGGCGTCACGCTCGATGTCGGCCGCCTCCGGATCGCGAGGGGACATACGCTCCGCGAGGCGCTCGTGGGCGGGCTCCGCGCGGTCTTCTCCTCGGTGCTCCCGCTCTACGGCCTGACGGTGGCCCTCGGCTTCGTGGCCGGGTGCGCGCACGCTGCGCTCGGACGGAACGACGACGCCTCCTCGCTCGTCGCGGGAGGCGTCGTCCTGCTCGTGCGCCCGCTCTCGCGCGCGCTCTTCATGTGGGTGGCGGCGCGCCATCGGCACGCCGCCTGATTCGGCTCAGACCTGGATCTCCACGCCGAGCGCCTGGCGGATGCGGAAGTAGCGCTCGCTCACGCTGAAGAGGAGGAGCTCACGGAGCTTGTCCTTGGGCGGCGCGTCCACGCTGCCACCCGAGGGAAGCTGCGGGACCATCTTGCCGGCGACCGCGAGGTCGTGCGTGACCACGAAGCCGGCCTGACAAGCGGTGTACTCCACGCCGCGCATCCACGCCTTGATGTCGGCGCTGCCGCCCGACTCGACGAACTTCCGGACGAGCGCACGGAGCGCGTCGATCTGGATGGGCTCGAGGAGCCGCTGGAGCTGCGCGGCCGTGGCCGCCGCCGTCTGGTCGCCCGTGTTGACACCGCCCATGTGCAACGCGCCCATGAGCAGGGTCTTCAGCTCGGAGTGCGAGTTGATCATCGTGCGGATGATGTGCTCGCTCCTGTAGTAGGTGAGCTGCTTCGCCGCGGCGAACTTCGCCTCGTCGGGCGTGAGGCCCGTCGCCACCGCGCCGCCCGCGAGGATCGAGGGCTGCTCGGCGTGGGGGATGGGCTCCATGCCGCCCGGCCGATGCGGATCGACGCAGAGGCGGACCGGCGTCTGGACGCCCAGCACGTTGTGGACGAAGTGGAAGGCCTGCGAGAACGGCCCCTGCGGGTCGTGCGGGTTCTCCCAGCGCAGCTTGTTGATGCCGAGGACCTTGTCCGGCTTCGCCTGCGCCTTGAACACCGCCACCCCGAGGATCTCCATGATCTTCGAGACGTAGACGTTCTCGTCGGCGTGACGGAGGTCCTTGACCCAGCGCTCCTCGTCCAGGCGGTTGCGCGGACGGATCCCGTCCTTCGGGCGGTACTGCTCGAAGAACTGCTGGTGCTCCTTGTCCGCCTTCTGGAGGAAGACGAGCGTCGAGGCCACGCACCACGCCTTGTCGTACGCGCGCGCCTCGAAGTAGAGGCGGTAGAGCGCGCGATACGAGTCGACGCGGTACGGGTCGTGCTGGAGGAGCCACTGATGCTCCTCGATCGCCTCGTTCACCCGATCCGGGAGACGCGAGTAGATCTCCGAGAGGATCTGGTGGACGAGCTCGTTCTCCGGCTGGAGGGTGAGCGCCTGGCGGAAGGCCTCGGCGGCGGGCTCGAAGTTCTTCTGGCGGTCTCGGTAGATGATGCCGAGGGTGTGCCAGAGGTTGAACTCGAGCTCCGCGTTGCCCTTGCCGATGATGCGGTGGAGCATCTTGCGGTAGGCGCGCTCGAGGTTCTTCCAGTCCTTGCGCTCGGTGAGGATCTTGTTGATGGCCTCGAAGGCCTTGAGCTGCGAGGGATCGAGGTCGAGCGCCTGGTTGAACCGCTCCATGGCGCCGTCCGGATCGCCGATCTCGTCGCGCGTGATGACCGCGATGGTGTACGCGTACTTCGACTTCGCCTGCGGGCGATCGTCGAGCGCCGAGATGCGCTCGATGGTGTCGACGACGTCCGGCCAACGCTTGGTGCGCTGGAAGGCCGCGAGCAGCTTGTGGAGCGCCGCGTGATCGTCCGGTCGGATGTCACACGCGTCCGAGTACGGCTGGATGGCCTCCTCGGGGTTCTTCAGCTTGTCGCTGTAGATGTCGCCGATCTCGACCAGGAGCGTGAAGCGCTCCTCGTCGTCGAGGACGTTGTCGAGCGTCTGCTGCTTGAAGTGGATGACGCGATCCCACTTCCCCTGCTCGGCGTAGATGTCGACGAGGGCGTCGAGGGTCGGGCGGTGCGCCGCGTCCTCCTCGAGCGCCTTGTCGAACATGTTGATGGCCTTGCGCGGCTCGTTCTGCGCGCGCTTGACCATGCCCTGGCGGTAGAAGACGTCGACGAGGAGGTCGCGATCGAGCGCGTCCCGATGCTGGACGAGCAGCATCTGGTAGTGCTTGAACGCCTTGTCCCAGTCCTCCGCCGCGAAGAGCGCGTTGGCGAGGCCGACGAGCGAGGGGAGGTGCTGCGGGTCGAGCTGATGCGCCTTGGTGTACGCCTTGATGGCCTCCTCGATCTCGCCGACCTTCATGGCGGCGCGGCCGAGGAGCTCCGCGAGGCGATGCTGCTCTTCCTTCTCGCGCTTGTCGCTGGTCTTCACGAGGAGGTCGAGGAGCGGATAGGCCTCGCCCCACTGCTCCTTGCCGACGTACTCGTCGACGAGCGGGAGCGCCGCCTCCTCGCAGTCCGGGTCGTGCTTGAGCGCCTCCTCCCAGACCTCGACGGCCTGCTCGTGCTCGTCGAGGCGCTGGTCGAAGACGTGGCCGAGCTCGACGAGGCGAGCCGCCTTCACGCGGGCGCTGTCGTTGCTCTCGACCTCCTGACGGAGGACGCGAGCCGCATCGAGCCAATCCCCCGAGTCGAGGTAGATCGCGCGGAGCGCCTCGAGCGACGGAAGGTGCTTGGGATCGATGTCGAGCGCCTTCTGGTAGTGATCGATGGCCAGCGCGCGATCGCCGATGTGCTCCTCGAGGAGGGAGCCGATGCGGGCCTCGAGGCGGACGCGATCGGCCGGATCCTCGACGAGGGGCGCGAGCCGCTCGAGCACGTCGAGCGCCGCCGAGTAGTCCTCGGTCTTGATGTAGAGCTTGGAGAGCGCGTCGAGGGCCTCCACGTCCTCCGCATCGAGGTCGATGACCGCCAGGTAGGCGTCGATGGCGCGGTGGAGATCGTCGAGGTTGGCCTCGAGCACGCCGCCCTGCGCCTTGAAGAGACGGATCTTCTCGCTCTTGTCGGGCGTGGCGTCGATGTGCCGCTCGTAGGTGTCGACGAGCTGATCCCACTTGCGGGCCGCGCGGTAGAGCCGGGCGAGGCCGGTGAGCGCCTCCACGTGACCGGGGTTGATCTCGAGCACCTGCTCGAGTCGCTCGGCCGCGATGTCGGGCTTGACGAATTCCTCCTCCCACATGGCCGCGAGGCGCATGAGGAGCGAGATCCGCTCGCGCTCGGTGTTGACGACCTCGAGCTGCGCCTCGAGGACCTCGCGGAGCTCCGTCCAACGCTCGACCTTCGCGTAGAGGCGCTCGAGGCCCTTCAGCGCGACGAGGTTGTTCGGATCCGACTCGACCACCTCCTTGTAGACGGCGATGGCGGTGTCGGTGTCGCCGGTGCGATCCTCGTGGGTCTCGGCGATCTGGAGCTTGGCCTTGCGGCGCGCCTCCTCGCTGGTGACCGCCTCGACCTTCTTGTGGAGGATGTCGAGGTACGCCGCCCAACGCCCCTCCTCGCGGTAGATCTCCTCGAGGGCGAGGATCGCGCGGAGGCACTTGGGATCCAGCTCGATCGCGCGCTGGTAGTACGCCGGCGCCTGCTCGGGCACGCCGAGGTGCTCGCGGGCGAGGTCACCCATGTCGACGTAGGTCTCGGTCTGGACCGCCACGTCGTCGGTGATCTCGACGATGCGCCCGAGGAGCTGCGCGAGGTCGCCGTACTCCTCCATCTTCCGGTAGAGGTCGCCCATCTGCCGCATGGCCGCGACGTTGGTGGGCTCGCTCTGCAGGATCTGCTGGTAGTACGGGATCGCGTACTCGGGATGATCGAGCTCCTGGCCGTACCAACGCGCCGCGCAGAGCGAGATCGCGTTGCGGATCTTCTGATCCTCGATCTGCTGGAGCGCCGCGTTGGCGTTGGTGAGGAGCTCGTTGAAGCGTCGCGTCTCACGCGTGACACGCTCGAGCTCGCGCGAGGTCTCGGTGTTGGTGAAGTCGACCGACCACGCGAGGTAGAGGAGGTCGTAGGCCTCGTTCGCGTCGCCGAGCTTCGTCTCGAACACGTGGGCCGCCTTGCGGAGCAGGATGACCCGCTCGTCGACGTCCTCGCTGTTCTCGACCCTCGTGAGGTAGAGCTCGATGAGGTCCTCCCAACGCTCCGCCACCGCGTGGAGCGCCTCGAGGCGCCGGAACGCGTAGTCGTGGAGCGGGTCCTCCTCGAGGATGCGCTGGAAGGCGCTCGTGCCTCCGTCGGCGTTCTCGAGCTCGTCCTCCCAGACGCGCGCGATGGCGAGGAGCTGCTGGATGCGCTCCTGCGGATCCTCGAGGACCGCGACGCGCTTCTCCATGACGTCGACGACGTCGTGCCACTCCATCTCGCGGCGGAAGATCGTCTCGAGTCCGGCGAGCGCGACGAGCGAGCGCGGGTTCACCTCCCAGGCCTTGCGGTAGTACGCGATGGCGTCCGCCGACTGCTCGAGCTCGTGCTCGAAGACGTACGCCGCCTGGAGGTAGATGTGCTCGAGCTGCGACTCGTCGAGCACGGCCGCGCCGACCTCGGCGCACTCGTCGAGCACGCTGGTGAGCTCCGGCCACTGCTTCTTCTCTCGATAGACCTCGGCGATGTGGAAGAGCGCCTCGGTGTTCGAGGGATCGATGTCGAGGCAGGCGCGCCAGCTGTCGATGGCGCTGCCCTCGCGGCCGAGCTTGCCGTACCAGATCTTGCCCAGGTCGAGGTAGATCTGGACGCGGTTCTGGTCGTCGTTGCTCTCGGCCTCGACCTCACGCTCGAGGATGTCGACGAGGTCGCGCCAGTTCTCCTGCGAGGCGTAGATGCGACCGAGCGCCGCGAGCGCCTCGGGATCCTCGCCGCGGACGTCGAGGACCTCGCGCCAGAGCTCCTTGGCCTTCTCCACGTCGCCGAGCTTCTCGCCGCCGAGGCGGGCCATCTTGGCGTAGATGTCCGCGCGCTCGACGTCGCCGAGCGCGACCGCGAGCTCCTTCTCGAAGGCCTGGAGGAGGTTCGGCCAGTCTTCCTTGCGCGTGTAGATCTCCTGGAGGGCCTTGATCGACTCGGCGTGCTCGGGCTCGAGCGACTCGAGGATGTGCTTGTAGACCGCCACCGCGTCGTCGGAGCGCTGGAGGTCGTCCTCGAGCACCTGACCGAGCCGGTAGTTGAGCTCGACCTGCTCCATCGGATCGTCGGAGGCTGCCACGCGACGCTTGATGACGTCGACGAGGGACTCGTGCGCGCCGTGCTCGTAGTAGATGCGATCGAGCGCCTCGAGCGCCTCCTGGTCCTTGCCCGCCAGCGCCACGACGTAGCGGAGGCTCGCCTCGGAGCGCTCGACGTCGCCGAGCTCCTCCTCGTAGACGCGCGCCAGCCGCTTGCCGAGCATCACGCGGTCTTCCGCGGGGATCTCGGAGACGATGGCGTCCGCGTAGGTGTTCGCGAGCTGCGCCCAGCCGTCGTTGACGGCGGCGAGGCGCTCGACCTCACGGAGCGTCTCCTCGTTGGCCGGATCCTCGAGGAGCGCGCGCTGCATCCAGATGGAAGCGCGATCGGCCGCGAGGAGGCGGCTCTCGGCGATCTCGGCCGCCCGGTGCATGAGCGCGATGCGCTCGCTCGGATCGGCCTGGTACTGGAGCAGGTGCTCGTTGAGGAAGAGCAGCTTCTCCCACTGCTCCTGCATCCGGTAGAGCGGCTCGAGGAACTCGCCGATCTCGAGCGCCTTCACGCCGCCCGCGAAGAGGCCCTCGAGGGCCGCCATCGCGTTCTGGTGCTCGGGCGCCGCCTCGAGGATGCCGCGGTAGGCCTCGACGGCGCGATCGATGTCGCCGACGTGCTGCTGCGCGACGTATCCGAGGCGATACTGGAGCTCGAGGATCTCGTCCGCGCTCGTCGCGACGTCGATCTCCCGGGCGAGGATGTCCATGAGCTCGGGCCACTTCTCGGTCGCGTCGTAGAGACGGTCGAGCGAGCGGATGGCGTCGACGTGCGCGGGATCGATCTCGAGCACGAGCTTGAGCCGCTCGATCGCGGGCTCGGGCTCCTCGAGGTGGAGCTCGTAGATCTGCGCCGTGCGGAGCGCGAGATCGAGCACGTCGTCGGGCGCGTCCTCACGGCGAGCCTGGATCTGCTCGTCGTAGAGCGTCGCGACCTTGCGCCAGCCCTCCTCGACGTCGTGGGCGAGGCGCTCGAGGTGGCTGAGCGTGTCCTCGTTGCCGGGATCGCAGGCCACGGCGCGGCCGTAGGCCTCGAAGGCCTGCGCCGGACGGTCGAGATGGTTCTCGTAGAGGTCGGCGACCTGATGGAGGCGATCCACCTTGGCGATGGGATCCTCCTCCGCCGCGATCTGCACCTCGATGACGCGGATGAGACGCTCGGCCTCCCCCGTCGCGCGGTAGACGGGCTCGAGCACGAGGGCCGCCGCGAGCGCCTCGACGTTCTCGTCGATCATCGACTCGAGCGCCGCGAGCGTGGGCCCGTGCTCGGCGTTCACGTCGAGGATCTCGCCGTAGATCTCCACGGCGCGCGCCGGATCGTTCAGGCGACGGTGCCAGAGCTCGGCGATGCGGTAGCGATACCCGATGACCTCGAAGGGATCCTCGGCGAGATCCGCCTGCCGCTCGAGGACGCTGAGGAGCTCCTGCCAGTTCTCGGTGGCCTGGTAGAGCGCGTCGAGGCGCCCGATCGCCGTCATGTCGTCGGGCGCGAGCTCGAGGATGCGCTGGTAGGTGTCGATCGCGCGCGGGATGTCCTTGAGCTCACGCTCGTAGACCGCGCCGACCTCCGTGTAGAGACGGCGCTTCTCCTCGAAGTCCTGGACGACGTCGGCCTTGTGGTTGTAGGCGCGGAGGAGCGGCTCCCACTGTTCGAGACCGAGGTAGAGCTCGATCTGCTTGTCGATCGCGCGGAACTCCTCGGGATCGATCTCGAGGACCTTGGCGAGGACGGCGATGGCGTCCTCGGGGCGCTCGAGGGTCTCCTCGAAGATGGTGGCCGCGCGGTAGTAGTAGGCCTTCTGCTCCTCGGCGTCGTGGAGCATCTCGGCCTTCTTGATGCAGATGGCCGCGAGATCCTCGTAACGCGCCGTGATCTCGAAGAGGCGCTCGAGCGAGCTCGCCGCGTCGAGGTTGTGCTCGTCGATCTCGAGGACCTTGCGGTAGTGCGAGATGGCGATCTCGGAGTGATCGAGGTGCACCTCGCGGATCTGCGCCGCCTTGGTGTAGAGGCTCGCGACGAGCGTCGGATCCTCGAGGCCCTCGATGCGGGCCTCGTAGACCTTGGCCAGGCGCTCCATGTCGCCCGTGGTCTGGCCGAGGCGATCGAGCTCCTCCTGCGTGCGCACGTTGCTCGCGTCTTCCACGAGCGCGCGGGCCATCGCCTCGAAGGCGCGGTTCGCGTCGTCGAGGCCCATCTCGTAGAGCTCGGCGATGCGGTGGAGGAGCTCCACGCGACGCTCCGGCGAGCTCGCCGTGCGGGCCTGGATCTCGTGCACGCCGATGAGCTTCTCGAACTCGTTGGCGGTCTGGTAGACGGGCTCGAGGATCTCCGCGACGGCGACCTCGTGCTCCGGGCTCTGTAGCAGTCGCTCGAGGGCCGCGAGCGCGCGCTCGTTGCCATCGTCACGGCCGAGGACCTCGCTGTAGATCTCGATGGCCGAGGCCACCTCGCCCATCTTCGTCTCGCGGAGCTCGGCGAGACGGATCATGAGCTCGATCTGACGATCGGGATCGTCGGCGAGCTGGAGCTGACGCTCGACGTTGTCGGCCAGCTCCGTCCAGCGTTCGAGGCGCGCGAAGAGCGCGTCGAGGGCCGAGAGCGCCCGCGGGCTCGCCTCGTCGATGGAGAGGATCTCGCGGTAGAGCGTGACCGCCTCCTCCGGCTCTTCGAGGAGCTCGTCGTGGATGCTCGCCATCTGCGCGAGGAGCGCCTCCTGCTCCACCGGGTCGGTGGTCTGCGCGACGCGCATGCGGAGGACGTTCACGAGGTCGCGGTAACGACCCGCGCGGCCGTGGAGCGACTCGAGCGCCGAGAGCACCTCGAGGTCGCCCGGGTCGATCTCGAGGACCTTGCCGTAGGACGCGACGGCGCCGTCGACGTCGCCGAGCTGCTCGTCCTTGATCTTGGCCGTCTTCACCCAGAGCTCGCGCGCGAGCACCGGATCGTCCTGCGCCCCCGCCACGTCGGCGAGGAGCTCGACGAGCGCCGGGAACTTCTCGTGCTCGAGCGCCATCATCTCGAGGCGGGCGAGCGCCCCCTCGTGGCTCGGGAGCGCGCGGAAGGCCTCGGCGAACGTGGCGAAGGCCGACTCGACGTCGCCGAGCTCGTCGGCGTAGACCTGCGCGGCCTTGCTGAGGAAGCCGAGCTTCTCCTCGGCGTCACCGGCGCCCGCCGCGCGCACGCGGAGCGCGCGGATGAGCGGCGCGTGCTCGCCGCGGAGCTCGTAGATCGGCTCGAGGATCTCGGCCGCCGTCGCGCCGACCTCGGCGTCGTCGAGCAGGGCCTCGAGGGACTCGCGGCCGCCGTCGTGCTCCGGGAGGAGCGTGAGGACGTGGCGGTAGAGCTCCACCGCGTCGGCCTTCCGACCGAGGCGCGACTCGTAGACCTTGCCGAGACGGAAGCGGAGCGAGGCCTCTTCCTGGCCGTCTTCCGCGAGCGCGACCCGACGCGCGATGGTGTCGGCGAGCTCCTCCCAGCGCTCCTGCTGCTCGTAGAGCGCGTCGAGGGCGCGGAAGGCGTCGGCCTCCTGGTCGCCGTACTCCGCGAGGATGGAGTTGTACGCCTCGATGGCCGCGTTCGCGTCACCGAGCGCGTCCTGGTAGAGCGAAGCCTTGCCGTAGGCGAGCTGGCGACGCGCGTCGAGATCGGTCTCGATCTCCATGCGGGCGTCGTAGATCTCGAGGAGCTCGCCGTAGCGCTCCGTCATGCGGTAGAGCTCGCTCAGCGCGTTGACCGCGCCCATGTGCTCCGGACGCGCGTCGTAGACGGCGCGGAACTGCGCGATGGCCTCGTCGATGCGCCCCACGTTCTTGAGGACGCCGCCGAAGTCCATGCGGAGCCCGAGGCTCTCGTCCTCGTCGATCGAGGCCTCGATGGCGTCCTGGTAGACGCGGATCACGCGATCCCAGCCGCCCTCGACGCTCTCGGCGAGGCGCGAGACGTCCTCGCGCACGATCTCCTGCGTGGGCCCGGTGGAGAAGGCCTCGAGGTAGCGCTCGAAGGCCGTCGCGGGATCGCGGAGCTTCTCCTCGTAGAGGAGGCCGACCTCGCGGAGCATCGCGATGCGCGCGTTCGGCTCCTCGAGGTGCTTGAGGCGGACCTCGTAGACGTTGGCGAGCTTGCTCGCGTCGCGGCCCCCCTCGTAGATGGGCGTGAGGGCCTCCGCGGCGCGCAGGTTCTCGGGATCGATCTCGAGGATCTTCTCGTAGCTACGCGCGGCGCGATCGGGCTTTTCGTTCTTCTCCTCCCAGAGGCGGGCGGCGCGGAAGAGGATGTCGATCTTCTCCGCGTCGGGCACCTCGGCGTTGTCCGCCTCGCGCTCGAGCACGCGAATGAGCTCGTCCCACTTGCCCGTGGGCTCGTAGAACTCCTCGAGCTCGTCCCACGCCTTGAGGGCGACGTAGCGGCGCTTGAGCTGCTCCTGCGCGCGGCGATCGTCCGGATCGATCTGGAGGAGGCGCTTGAACGCGCGCACGGCGCCGGCGTCGTCGTTCAGCTTGTCGCCGTAGAGCATCCCGAGCTTCTGGAGCTGGGTCTTCTGCGCCTCGAGATCGGGCTCGCCGTCGATGAGCACCTCGAGGACGCCCGCGAGCTTCTCCCACTCACGCACGCGCTCGTAGAGCGGCGCGAGGGCCTCGATGGCCTGCGGATGACCGGGCTCGGCGCTCAGCACGAGCTCCCACATCTCGATGCAGATCTCGGGCTTGCGGAGCTTCTGCGTGGCGAGATCCGCCATCTCCACGTAGCGGATGGCGCGATCGGCCGGATCGAGGAGCTCGGCCTCGCGCTGCATCACGCGGATGAGCGGCTCCCAGGCGCGGCGCTTCTCGTACATCCCCTTGAGGTTCTCGATGGCCTCGAGGTCGTAGGGGGAGAGCTCGAGCACGGCCTCGTAGCACTTGATGGCCTCGGCCTGGTTGCTCGAGCGCTCGACGTAGAGCGTGCCCGCTTCCTTGAGCAGCGCGATCTTCTGCTCGGGATCGACCACGATCTCGGCCTTCGCGAGGGTGGTCTTGATGACGTCGGACCAACGCTTGTTCTCGACGAACTTCGCGAGGGCTTCGTCTAGCTCGGCGAGCTTCTGCCGCTCTTCTTCCGTGAGCTCGCGCGGCGCTCCCGCTTCGAGGGTCTCGTCCACTTGGTTGTACTCCTCTTCGGACACCCTGGCCTCCGTCCTGACGGAACTTTCAATCAGTCGATTGCGGATCGTTCGGCGAACGCGCGCCGGTGATCAGCCACCCAGTTGAGAGATCTTGTTTTGTGCGGCCTGCTTGATGTGGGCCGGCGTCTCGGGCCCCGCCGCTTCGATGAACCGGCGCAGATAACGCTTCGCCTCGTCGCGCTCGTCGATCTCGGCGTAGCACCAGCCGAGCGAGAAGAGCACGTCCGCCATGCTGGGCACGATGCGCAGCGCGGCGCGGTACTCCTCGATGGCGCCCTGGTAGTTCATCGACTCTTGGTAGATCGTGCCGAGGAGGTAGTGCAGGTGCGCCTCTTCCTCGGTGTTGGGGATCGCCACGCGGATGCCCTCGGTGAGCACCAGCGCCGCCTCGCGCGTGTAGCCGAGATCGGCATAGAGCCGGCCGAGCTCGGCGTACGCCTCGACGAAGCGCGGGCCCGCCTGGATGCCCCGCGTGTACTCCTCGAGCGCCTGCTGGTACTTGCCCTGCTTCTCGAGGATGCGCGCGCGCTGGAAGTACGCGCGGAAGAGCGTCGGCTCGCGATCGATCGCCTCCTGGAACGCGCGCATGGCGCCTTCGTAGTCGGGCGGATCGAGGCGAGAGAGGACGTACCCGAGCTTCTCGTGGTACGCGGCCACCTCGGGGCTCGCGGCGATGGCCTTCTGGAGCGCGTCACGCGCGGCGCCGGGCTTCTGGAGCTCGAGCTGCGCCATCGCGAGGTTGTAGTACGCCTGCGAATTCGTGGGATCGAGCGCGCCGGCGTGTTCGAGCGCCTGCGCGGCCTCGGCCCAACGGCCGGACTGCGCATAGGCCACGCCCTCGTTCATCTTGGTCATCGATTCCACGCGCGCGCGGGAGCAATTCCCGGCGGTGGAGATCAGCCAGAGGCCGAGAACGCAGACGACGGAGAGCGGACGAGTCGATTTTAGAATTTGCACCCTGAGAATCCTCGAAGCCGAGCGAAGTCCGATACTAAGGGAGTTTCGGCGAGAGACTCAACCGAATTTCACCGCCCTGGCTGGCGGGCTCGCCAGGGGCGGTTTCCTTCCGTCGGCGGCCCCGGTGCGACGCGCCCCACCCGCCCCTCCGCCCGCCGACAGGAGGACGATCGCGCCAACGAAAAAGGCCCCGCCGGAGCGGGGCCTTGGGGTGCCGGACCTAGGCTGGGCTCAGTTGCCCGCCGAGAAGGTCCACGGGTAGGTGACGCTCACGATGCCACCGCCCTCCGGCGACGGGAACGTCCAGCGACGCACGGCGTTGGCGATGCACTGGGCGACCTGGTTGCCGACCTCGGTCTTGGAGACGACCGAGTTCTGGACGGCGCCGGTCGGCGCGATGATGAACTTGATCTCCACGCGGCCCTTGAGGTCGGGGTTGGAGTGGAGGCCCTGCTCGTAGCAGAAGCGGACCTGCGACTCGTTACGGCGCACGACGCGGCGGATGATCTCCTTGTCGAGCGAGCCCTTGGTCTCGGGCGCCTCGTGGCGGACGGTCGGAACCTTGGAGCCGCGATCGCCGAGCTTGCCGACCTTGCCGACGCCCGCCGAGCCCACGGTGCCCATGTTGCCGATGCCGATGGTGCCGAGGCCGAAGCCACCACCACCCGAGCCGGTGCCGGCCATGCCGAGGCCGCCGAAGCCGCCGCTCGTGCCGATCGACGCGCCCATCATGTTGCCGATGGCGCTCATCGGGTCGGAGCCGATGGCCGTATCCCCGCCATAGGGCGAGGTGGGCGCGTTGAAGCTGCCGGAGAGCGAGGCGAGGATGCCGGCGACGGCCGTCGAGGCCGCCATCTCCTTGAGCTCGGAGCGCGCGAGCTGCGTCTCGGAGGCGTTGCCCTGGACGCCGAAGCGCTTGTTGGTCTTGGCCTCGTCGGGCTTGCCCATCTCACCCTCGTCGCCCGCAGAGGCCGTGCCGGGATCGCCGTTCTGGACGACCTCGGGCTCCTCCTGCTGCTGCTCCGCCACCTCGATGGCGTACTGGATGAGGCGGTTGTTGACGTCGAGCGCCTGACCGCTGAGCGCGCCACCAGTGGGCGGCATGAGGTAGACGCCGATGGCCATGAGGAGGAAGAGCAACGCGGCGCCGCCGAGGTAGGCCATGAAGCCCCAGTCCATCTTGAAGACGCCGGGGATCTTCTTGCCCGCGTTCACCTCCTTGACGACGAAGATGAACTCACGGTGCTGGACGCGGATCGTGGCGTCCTGCTCGAGCGCGATCTGCTGCGCGCCCGGCACGGCCGCCGAGGTCTGGAGGGGGAGCGAGCTGAGCGGCGTCTTGTGCCCGCCTTTGATCTGCTCGCCGGTCGCGCCCCGCGGGATCACGACCCAGGTGCTCCCTGCCTCGTGCACGACGACGGGCAGCGAGTCCATGCCGAGGGCCTCGGTGCCGACGATGAAGTCGACCTTGGCGCCCTTGGGGATCTCGGCCTCGACGTCGCCGCCGCCGACGACGAACTGCTCACCCGGCTCGAGGTGCGAGACGTGGAGGACCTGGTTCTCACCCCACATCACCGTGACTTCGACGGCGCGGACGTCGGACTCGACCTCCTTGGGGTCGACGGGCGGGCCGCTGGCCACGAGCGCGCCAGCCTCGGCGCCCTTCGCGAGCGGGTTGGGGATCGCGCCGCCGCGCGAGGCAAAGGGATTGGCCGCGCGCTTCTTGGCGCCGCCGGGGACCGGGAGGCCCGTGGCCGAGGGCGCGAAGGGGTTCTTGGCCGGAGCGGCCTTGGGCGCCGCCGCAACGGGGGCCGCCGGGGCCGCCTTGGGCGCCGCCGCCGGCGCGGGCGCCGCGGGACGAGGCGCCGGGACCGCGGCCGCCGCGCCATCGCCAATCGTCACGTCGAGCCGCACCTCACCGATGCGGAGCTGCGAGCCCGAGTAGAGCTTGGCGCGCGGCGCGACCTTCTGCTCGTTGACGAAGGTGCCGGCCTTGGAGCTGAGATCGACCACCTGCGCCTGCCCCGGCCCCGCCACCTCGATGACGGCGTGGAGTCGCGAGACCGAGTCGTGCTCGAGCTTCAGGTGGCAGGTCGGCGACGTGCCGATCTTGACGGAGTCTTGCTCGAAGGTCTCTTCGCGGACGGTGCCGTCAGGGAAGGCGATACGGAAATGGAGACGGGTCTTGGCATCACTCACGGTGGCCTCCGATGGTCGGAACGTTCGCGATCAAAGATCTTCGACCGACTTCAGCATCTCGGGGATGAAGTTCTGTCGAATGCGGATGAGCGAGGAACGCCCGCCGCGCTTCGTCACCTGGATGTTTTCGCCATCCGGCCGCACCAGGTCGCCGGAGATGAGATCGTCCTCGAAGCTGATCTCGGTCACCTCGTTGCTCTGCGCACCGGCGAGGGTGGGCATGGACACGCCAGCGAGGAGCGCGGCGACGAGCGCGAAGTCGAGTGCCTTCTTCATCGGAATGATCCTCCATCGGGGCCGCTTCGTCTTGGCAAGCGAACCCACGCTCTTGGAAACGTAACTTTATTCGATCCTTGGGGTCAACGAGGAAGCGCATCGGCCGAGACCGTCGAGCCCATCTTCGGCGCGCCCAAGGGCCCTTTCCCTCACGTACGACCACTCGGAGCACACTTCCCTCCGGGACATTCCCATGGCCCATGCAAAACGCCCCGCGAGGGTTCCCGCGGGGCGTTCTCTCGGAGGGTCGGGCTCGGGCGATCTCAGCCGCCCTGCTGCTCACGCTGGAGGCGCTCCATCTCCTCCATCTCGCGCTGGAGCTCCATCGCCTCGCGCATGGCGGAGATGAACTCCTCGATGACCTGCTTCCGGCCCATCTGGCAATCGCCCGTGGTGTTCCGGCGCTTCTTCTTGTCGACCTTGCAGCGACGGGTCACGTCGGCGACCTTGTCGGCGTAGTCCTTCTTGTTGCCCGCCTTCTGGACGAAGGTGTCGTACCAGCGATCCGCCTCCTGGAGCCGCGCGATCGTCCCGTCCTGGGAGTCGGCGTGGGCCGAGAGGTACTCGTGGTAGAGGAGCCCGAGGTTGAAGTAGGCGTCCGGGCGGTTCGGATCGATCTCGATGGCCTTCTTGTACTGCTTCTCGGCCGCGTCGAACTCCTCGAGACCGCGGAGCGCGGCGCCGAGGCCGACGATGGCGTCGTAGTCGCGCGGCCGGAGCTGCACGGCGCGCTCGAACGCCCGCTTGGCGTCGCGGTAGCCGCGGAAGCCGAGCGTGATCTGCCCGAAGTTCATCTGCGCCGCGAAGATCGAGTCGTCGAGCTCGATGGCGCGCTGGAACATCTGGAGCGCCGAGAGGAGGTCACCCCGCTCGAGCTTGATGAGGCCCCAGGTGTTGTAGATGGGCGCGAACCCCTCGTCGATGAGCTGCGCCTGACGGAGGACGATCTCGGCGAGGTCGAGGTCCGAGCGCTTGTCGCGCGAACGACCGCGCTGGTAGTAGATGAGCGCCATCTCGTTGAACGCCGGGAGGTAGTCCGAGCGGAAGGCGAGCGCGCGGCGGAGGTTCTTGATGGCCTCCTCCACTTCGTCGGGCTTCCCCTTGGCCTGATGACGCGCGAGGTTCACGTACGCGCCCGGGCAGTTCGGGTTCTGGTCGATGGCCTCCCGGTAGATCGCGAGCGCGCCCTGGACGTCGCCCGCCTCCTCCGCGATGAGCCCGAGGCCCAGGCGGGGGCTGCACATCATCGGGTGCTCGGCGAGGACCTTCTCGAAGATCTCCTTGGCCTTCTTGGTGTCACCGCAGCGCGAATAGGTGAGGCCGACCATGTACTCGGCCTCGCCGAACCCGCCGCCGCGCTGCGCCTTGATGGCCTTCTCGAAGCCCGAGCGGACCTCGCTGCACTTCGAGTCGTTCCAGCCTTCCTTGTCGTATTGCGAGAAGAGCTCGAGGGCCGCCTTCCAGTGGTTGTGGGCCGCCACGGTGACGGCGACGCCGCCCACGGTGGTGATGGCCTCGCCGCCGGTGGTGGTGGCGACCTCACCGGCCTCCCCTCCCCCACCGCCGCTGGAGCTCGAGCCGCAAGCGGCGAAGAGCGCGACGGCCATCGTCAGGATCGAGAGCTCGATCGTCTTACGCATGGTCATGGTCATGGTCATCACCCTTCACCGCCAGAGGAGCCACCCAGCGAATCCATCTCACCCTGGGCATCCGCGCCGATCTCGATCGGGCCGGGACGTCCGGGCGCGCTGTACATGTAGCCCGGTGCGCCGCGGATCTCGGCCGCCATCGGGAAGCTGCGGGGATCGAGCGCGTTGAGCTCGGCCTCGCACGCCGTCGACCACTCGTTGAACCAGCGGACGTTGGTGGCGGTGTTCAAGCAGAACAGGAACCGCTCCTTGGCCGTCTGGACCAGCGGGGCCGCCGGATCTTCGATGGACTGGAGGTAGATGCTGTAGAGCTCGGGATCGCGCTCGATCTCCTCGGGAACGGGCGCGTTGAAGAAGCTGTCGACGAACTCGCGGTACATCATGCCGCTGCGCGCAGCGGCCGCGATCTGCCAGGGCGGCGACTGGATGACGACGCCGGGGCTGACCTCGACCTTGAGGGCCGCGATCTCGTTGAACTTGTTCTCGGCCGCGACGAGCGCCTTCTGCTTCTTCTCGATGTACGGCTTGAAGGTCTTGAGCGCCCACTCCTGCACCTTGGCGAAGGTGCGCGCGCCCGAGATGGCCGGGAAGCGGATCGCGCGGAACGCGTTGTACGCCACCTCGGCCTCGCGGAACTTGGCTTCACCCGTCGCGTCGATGATCGAGCGGATCGCGAGCATCTTCTCCGCGTCGCTCATCGTCGTGATCTTGGAGATGCCGTTCACCACGCCCTTGTTCCAGAGCTTGACGATTTCGCCGTAGTGGGTGTCCGCGTCCTTCTGACGATCGAGCGCGACGAACGCACGCGCGATGAAGAGCTGCGCGTTCACCTCCTCGTGCGGCCGGACGATCTTCTTGTGGTCGCGGAGGAACTTCCGGTAGTAGTCGATCGTCTTGTGGTGCTGGCCGCGCCGCACGTAGAGCTGGCCCATCGCAAAGGCCACGGTCGCCGTGTCGTCCGGGCGCGACTTGCCGTAGTTCTTGATGAAGAGGTTGACGTTGTTGAGCGCCTCTTCCTCCTGCCCGAGACCGAGCCGGAAGAGCGTGGCGTTCTTGAGCGCCTCGATGGCGTTCGCGCAGCGACCTTCGGCGCGCTCGCCGTCGGTGCAGTTCTGGCCGATCTCGCCGCCGTACTGACGAGCGAACTGCTCGTAGTACGCCGCCGCGTTCTCGTAGAAGGCGAGCGCGTGGTAGTTCGCGCCGATGAGGTAGATCGCCTTCTTGGCCAGCGCGCTCTTCGGATACTGCTGGATGAGCACCGAGCGGACCTGGATCGCCTGGCCGATGAGGTAGGCGGCCTCGAGGTTGATCGCGGCGTTGTAGAGGATCTCGTCCATCGCGCCGCACTGGTCCTCGGGAGCCTTGGCGTAGTTCTCACGGAAGAGATCGACGTAGGCGACCGCCGCCTCGCGGAACTGACCGCACTCCTGGAGGATCTCGGCCTTCTTGCGCTTGACGTTGCACTCGAGCTTGTCGAGCACCGGGCAGAGTGTGTCGAAGCGATCCCGGTCCGACGACTTGGCGCAGAACGCCTGGTGCATCGGCTGGACGTTACGCTCGAGCTCGTAGACGCACGCCGTGTTCGGCTCCGCCCGACGCGTACCCAGGATGCTGAGCGAGTCGAGGTAGAGGTTGGCCGCGTACTCGGCGTACTCGCTGTCGCGGTGCTCGAAGGCGATGTCGCGGAAGAGCACCGCGGCCGCCTCGTGCTGGTTGGCCTCGTAGAAGATGCGCGCGCGGCGATACTTGATCTGCGCGAGATCCTCCGAGTCCTTGCCGACGACGCAGATGTAGTTCTTGAAGACCTCCTCCATGCGCCGCTCGATCTCGGTCATCTCGCGGGGCTCGAAGGTCTCCTCCTCGGCCTTGCCGCCCGACTGGGCGACCTGGCGCTCACGCGCCTCCCACTGCGCCGTGTACAAGTTGTTGTAGCAGGCCACGGCGGCGTAGGCGGCGTCGTTGGTGAACTCACCCTCGGGGTTGAGCCGGACGACGGCGTCGAACGCGGGACCGCAGCGCTCCCAGTCCTTCATGACCCAGAGGAGCTCGGCGTAGTAGTAGGAGACGGTATAGAGCGTCGGCCAGCTCTCGCGGCTCATCATCGGGAACTCGAGCTCCTCCATCTCGGGGAACTCGTCCATGAGGAGCTTGTAGAGCGAAGCCGCCGCGTCCATCGTGCCGCGATCGCGCGTGCCCGAATTCTGCTTGGTCGGGTCGCCGACGGCCTCGGCGTGCCACTGCGTGGCGAGCTGGTAGAGGACGCTGGCGGTGAAGCCCTTGCACTCCTTGACCGCCGCGGCGGGGCGACCGGGCTTCTCGACGTACTTGTTGTAGACGCCGACCATGCGCTCCAGCTCCTTGACGATCTGGGGCTTGGGCTTGCTGCTGATCACGGCCTGCGTGACGTGCGTCTGCCACTTGCAGAGCGAGTCGCTCTCGGGCTTGTCGGCCATGAGCCGGTGGTAGCTGGCGATGGCCTCTTCCCAACGACCCGTGTCGAAGTAGAGGTCGGCGAGGTTCTCGTACATCCCATACGCCTGATCCTCGCTCGTCGAGTAGCGCTTGAAGAAGGCGAGCGCCTTGCTGGGCGAGCCGACGCGCGAGTACGGGAGCACCATCTCGCGCCGCGCCTGGCGGGCGAGGTTCACCGCGTCGGTCGCGTCCTTGTTCTGCTCGGCGAACTCGATGGTCTCGACGAACGCCTGGAGCGAGGCGCGGAAGTCCTGGAGGTTGTAGTGGACCCACGCCGTCTTGTAGAGGGCGTAGCCGTAGACCGGGTTACGCGCGGGCGGGTACTCGAGGACCTTGTTGTAGAACTGGAGCGCCGCCGAGGCCTCGCTCTGCGCGAAGTAGTACTCCGCGAAGCTCAGGTAGGCCGAGGGGATGAAGCGGCTCTCGGGGAAGTCCTTGATGAGGCGCCGGTACACCTGCCGGGCATTCTCGACGTCGCCCATCTGATCGAGGCCGAACGCCAGCTTGAAGAGGACCTCGTCCATCCGCGGGAAGGTCGGGTGGTCCTGCACCAGGCGCGCGTAGGTCTGGTTGGTGGCGTTCTTGGTCTCGTCGAGGCGGGCCTCGGCGGCCTTCTGGGCCTGACGCGCCGCCTTGCACTTCTCCGAGTTCCGCTCGACGTTGCACGCCTGGTAGATCGGCTCGTCGTACGAGCGGACCTCGACGTTGATCGACTGCTGGAGCTCGAAGTAGGTCTCGGCGAGGCGGAGGAGGTACTCCGGACGATCCGGGTTATCCGTCCGCGCGCGCTGGACGAGGTTCTTGAGGACCCCGATCTCCTTCTCGAGGAGCTGACGGCTGCGGGCGTGGACCTCGTCGATGCCGGCGGCCTCACGCTGGTTGATCTGGATCTGCGGACCCGACCAATCCGCGCCCGTCGAGGGGGCCTCTTGGGTCTGGACGGGGAGCGGCGCTCGCTTGATCTCCCGCGACTCCTTCGAATAGGCCGTCGCGGTCGAGCAATCGTTCACGTCCCTGACTTTTTCGGGGGAGAGACAGACGCCGCCCCCTGCCTCGCCGCCGCAAACGGGGCCGTCGGCGAGCGCAGGGCTCGCGGCGAGGCCGATTGCGAGCGCCGATAGGATTCCGAGCGTAGAACGGAACATCGTGATCATCTCCCGCATTGGTGGGTCACACGCTGACGATAGAAGCCGAGCTCGTCACGCCAGTACTCGCCGTCGAAGGGCCAGAGCTGGTGCTCCTCGTCGACGACGACCTCGCCCTGGCCGGTGGCCGCGATCTCGGCGGCGGCCTTGGCCTCGGTGCTCAGACCCTCGCGCTGCGCGGTGAGGATCTCGAGCTCGACGGTGTCGATCTGGAGCGCCAGATCCCCCAGGTCGTTGATGAGCCGGTTGTAGCGGCCACGGGTGAGGTCGCCCGTCTGATCGATGGCGAAGCTCCGCGCGAGCTCGATGTCGGCGAGGATGCGCGCGCCGACGGCGGAGTCCTGGAACTCGGCGGGCATGGCGTCGAGCCGCTTGCTCTCCTCCTCGAGGACGCGGACGTACTCGACGTGGGCGAGGACGGTGCGGTCGGAGAGCGAGCTGCGCACGATGCCGCGGATGCTCTCGGGCAGCTCCGCCTCACCCGAGCGCACCTTGAGGAGGAACTCGAAGAACGCGGTGTTGTCCTCGTACTGCGCGAGCGTCTCCTCGAGCTGCGCCGCGATGGGATCGTAGCGATCGTGGAACTTGCCGATGGTGGCGAGGGCGTTGTCGTACTGGCAGTTCACGAAGAAGGTGACCGCCTTGATGACCGCCGACTCCGGATAGTACGCGCCCGCGAAGAAGGGCGAGTTGAGGCTGTGCACGTTGCCGAGCGCGCGGCTGTGATCGTTGGCGATGAAGAAGGCCCACGCGGACTCGAAGAGCGCGTCGAGCCAGTACTCGCTGCCCTGATCGACCTGGTTCCAGCTCTCGACCGCCTGACCGAGGAGCTGACCGTTGATGTCGGTGTCGCCCGTCTCCGGATCGACGCGGTTGGCCGCCGTGTAGTAGACGCGCGCGAGGCTGATCCACGCGAGGTTGCGGATGCGATCCTTGTCGGCGATCGGCGTCTTGCCGCGATCGACCGTCTCGAGGATGGTGCGGAAGGCCGCGATCGCCGGGCGCGCGCGGCGGAGACGCACGTGGGTGATGCCCTCGAAGAACTTGGCCTCGACGTAGAACGGCGAGGTCGGCTGCACCTTCTGGAAGAACTCGATCGCCGTCTCGAAGTCGCCGTCACCGTAGAGGTAGCGCCCCATCAGGAAGACGAGGTGGTTGTAGAGGTTCGCCGTCTGCGGCGTGTTGAACGTCTCGAGGCGCGCGAGCGGGTAGCGGCCGATGCGATCGGTGATGCCCGCCGGCTCCGGGAGCTGCGTCGCGAGCTGCGCGAGCCACTGGAGGGTCTCGTCGAAGTAGAGGTGCCCGAGCGAGGCGCGCGTGATCTCGTCGAAGATCGCCAGGGCCGACTGGTAGAACTTGAGGCCGTAGAGGCTCTTCGCGAGGAAGAACTGCGCCTTCTGCACGTTGCCCGCGTCGTCGCCCGTCTCGCCGTCGACCACGCGCTGGAGCGCCATCGCGGCCTCGGCGAACTTGGACGCCTCGTAGAGGCGGATGGCCGCCGTGAGATCGGCGCTCGGCTCACCCGGCGTCGGCGGCGTGAGGTCGGGCTCGGCCACGTCGGTCTCTTCGAACTCGAAGTCCATCTGTGCCGATGCGCTCAGCGGCATGACGCAGGCGACGGCCGCCAAGACCCAAGGGTGGAAAAGCCCGGTAACCCTCATGCGATTGCTCCTGATGAACATGGATAGCCTCGCCGCCGCCGCAGCCGGCGGCCCCTGCATCCGAAAAACCTTGAAAAATCCGGCACTTGCACGAAGCGCGCGGCCCATCATACGGAGATGCGCGTCATAGTGTCAAGACATTCCTGTGGGCGCCAACGCCACATTTCGATGACGCCACAGGGCTACACTCGAGAGGTAGTCGGGGCGTCGTCTCGCGGAGGCCAAGGCGCCGAGTTTTCCGATTGACATGGTCGCGCGCCGGCGGCTAGCGTCACCCGTGCGTGGGACAGCGGCTCTCGCCCTCCCCCTCCCCACCTTCGAGGTAAACAGTCTGATGAATCGCGCCAAGCGCTACGGTTTCCTAGTGTTCATGGGGATGATGTGCCTCCTGGCCGGCTGCGAGCAGCCGGGCGTCGGCGATCCGTGCATCCCGGAGCAGATCCCCTCTGGGGGCTTCCTTCCCGGCGAGACCTACGTCGAGGTGAACTCGGTCCAGTGCCGGACGCGCGCGTGCATCGTCCACGAGTTCCGCGGCGGCGACCCGACCTACACGGTGGAAGACCAGGGCTGCGATCCGGCGCTCAACGGCATCGAGGGCAATGAGTACTGCTTCACGCGCGCCGAGATCGAAGAGGCGATCTACTGCAGCTGCCGCTGCTCGGCGTCGGGTGATTCGTCGGCGCCCACCTGCGAGTGCCCCTCGGGCTACGAGTGCCGCGACGAGGTCGTGACCATCGGCGACGAGGGCGTCGTCGGCGGCTACTGCGTCCGCAAGCTCTGAGCCCACCGCGCAACCAAGCGCCTTCGAGGACGATGCCACGGCGTGCGCATCGTCCTTTTTTCGTTCCTGCTCTTCGTCGCCTGCGAGCCGCTCGATTTTCCCGCGCTCCCTCCGCTCCCCGATCCCGACGCGGGGACGCAAGAGCGCCTCGAGGTCTCGAGCTGGCCACCCGACGGCGCCTTCGGCGTCCCTCCCGATCCCGAGCTCCTCGCCGTGCGGCTCGATCGCCCACGAACGCTCGCGCTCGCCGTGGACGGCCGCTCCTTCGCCTTCACGGAGAAGCCGGAAGACTGCGCGAAGCTCGGCTTCGCCGACGGATTCTGCGTGCGCCTCGTCCCCGACGATCTCCTGCCCGAGATCGGCACGCTCCAGCTCGCCGCCGATCGCCGGCGGGTGGCGGAGATGCGGCTCGGCCCGGCCGAAGGGCCCCCTTCCCTCGCCCCCATGGAATGCGCCGTCTTCGAGCGGCCCTTCGGCGATCTCTGCCTCGATGTCGACGATCGTAGCGCGCGGATCCGCGGCCGCTCGCGAGGGAGCGCGCGGATCGCGGTGAAGAGCGCGATCCGTGACGCGGTCTTCCTCGCGCCTGGCGGATCGATCGACGTCCTCCTCCCGCTCGAGTGCGGCGTCGCGCGCGAGGCGATCGCGATGGAGATCATCGCGCTCGACGGCCAGACCCTCGCGTTCGAATTCACCCTCGAGCGCGAGGTGGGCCTCCCGGAGATCCACCTCGTCGAGAGCCTGCCCAACCCCCGCGGCCCCGAGCCTGCGCAGGAATACGTGGAGATCTTCAACGCCGGGCGGGCCTCCCTCGATCTCGGCGGGTATCGCCTGACCGATTCGCCGATCTCGCTCGGCGATCGCCTCCCCGACGGCGCCGTCCTCCCGCCCGGTGCGCGCGCCCTCCTCGTCCCGAGCGACTACGACCCGAACGATCCGCGCGACCCGAACCCTCCCCCGGGCGCCTTGCTCATCCGCCTCGACGCCTCGCTCGCGAGCTCGGGGATCTCCAACAGCGGCGAGCCGCTCTACCTCCTCGACCCCCGCGGACGCCGCGTCTCGGCGATGCCTGCGCAGCCGGTGCCGCGCGAGGGAGAGTGCCTCCTCGCGCGTTCGATCCGCGATCGGAGGCCCCTGCCCTCCCGCTTCGCCACCGGCCCCTGCTCGCCCGGGCGATGAGGCTCACGACGCGAGGCGCCGGCTGCTATGGTCGCCCACGAGCATGAGCGGGCGCGACGAAGAGTCCTTCGAGGTGGTCGTGGAGGACGTGATCTACCGGAGCGACGACTCGCGCTACACGGTGCTCCGCTGCGCGCGCACCTCGCGGAGCGGGAAGGACGCGTGGCTCACGGCGGTCGGCGAGCTCGGCGACGTCTCCCCGGGCGAGACGCTCGAGCTCCACGGGCGCTTCACCACGCACCCGAAGCACGGCATGCGCTTCCGCGTCGAATCGTTCGCCCCCGTGATCCCTTCGAGCGAGGAGGGGCTGCGGCGCTACCTCGGAAGCGGCGCCATCGAGGGCATCGGCCCGGCGCTCGCCGAGCGCATCGTGCGAAAGTTCGGGGCGAAGACCATCGACGTCATCACGCGACAGAGCGCGCGGCTCACCGAGGTGCCGGGGATCGGCGCGAAGCGCGCCGAGGCCATCGCCCAGGCGCTCCGCGAGCGGCGCGACGAGGCCGAGGTGCTCGCCTTCCTCCAGGCGCTCGGGCTCGGGCCGAGCATCGCGCGCCGCGTCTTCAAGCGTTACGGTGGCGAGACCGTCCGGGTCGTGCGCGACGATCCCTACCTCGTCGCCGAGCAGGTGCCGGGGATCGGCTTCCGCACCGCCGACGCGCTCGGCCGGGCGCTCGGCATCGCGGGCGACGATCCACGACGCGCGGCGGGGGCGGTCCTCCACCTGCTCGGGCGAGCGGCCGACGAAGGGCACTCCTTCCTCCTCCGCGCCGAGCTCGTCTCCCGCGCCGAGGCGCTCGACGTGCCGCGCGAGGCGACGCTGCGCGCGATCGACGCCCTCGCGGATCGATCGCTCGTCGTCGTCGAGGACGAGGCCGTCTACCCGCCGCCGATCCACGACGCCGAGACGTTCGTCGCGGCGGCCGTCCGTCGCCTGCTCGAGCGCGCGTCGAGCAAGCGGCGCCCTCCGCTCGCGGAGCTCCTCGGCGATGGCCTCACGCTCTCGGCCATGCAGGCGCGGGCCGTCGAGGAGAGCTTGGATCACGGCTTCTTCTTGCTCACGGGCGGCCCCGGCACGGGCAAGACCACCACGGTGCGCGCGATCGTGCGCGCGCACGAGGCCCTCGACCGCCGCGTGCTCCTCGCGGCCCCCACCGGCCGCGCGGCCAAGCGCATGAGCGAGGCAACCGATCGCGAGGCCAAGACCCTCCACCGCCTCCTCGAGTGGAACCCGCAGACGGGCCGCTTCAACCGCGACGCGCGCTCGCCGCTCGACGCCGAGACCGTGCTCGTCGACGAGACCTCGATGCTCGACGTGCGGCTCGCGGCGCGCCTCTTCGACGCCATCGCCCAGGGCACGCGGGTGATCTTCGTGGGGGACGTGGATCAGCTCCCTCCGGTCGCGTCGGGGCAGGTGCTCCGCGCCCTCGTCGAGAGCCGCGTCTGCCCCGGCGTCCACCTCGACGAGGTCTTCCGTCAGGCCAAGGAGAGCGCCATCGTCCGCGGCGCGCACGCCATCCTCCGCGGCGAGGCGCCCGAGCCCACGCCCACGGGCACCAAGGGAAGCGGCGATCTCTTCCTCATCGCCGCGCTCGAGCCCGAGCTCGCCTACGCGCGCATCGAGAAGACGCTCGAGCGCATGCGGGAGGTCTACGGCATCGATCCCAAGACCTCTTGCCAGGTGCTCGCGCCGATGAAGCGCGGCCCCTTCGGCACCGACGCGCTCAACGTGCTGCTCCGCGAGAAGCTGAACCCCGCCGCCGCCGAGGGCATGGGCTTCCGGGTCGGCGACAAGGTGATGCAGCTCAAGAACGACTACGACCGGGAGGTCTTCAACGGCGATCTTGGTTTCGTCTCGCGCATCACGGCCGGGCGCGTCTTCGTCGACTTCGAAGGTCGGGAGGTGCAGTACGCGCCCGAGCACCTCGACGCGCTCACGCTCGCCTACGCGAGCACGGTGCACAAGGTGCAGGGCAGCGAGTTCGAAGCCGTGATCACGGTCCTCCACGCGAGCCATTACGTGCTCCTCGACCGCGCGATGATCTACACGGCCCTCACGCGCGCCAGGCGCCTCGCCGTGATCGTCGGCGATCCGCGCGCCGTGGAGATGGCGGTGAAGAACGTGCGCAAGAACGTCGCGAACAGCCGCCTCACCGAGCGTCTCCTCGGCGAGCTCTGAGCGGGCTCAGCCCGTGGCCGCCGCGCCGAAGGAGCCGTCGTAGACGCCGAGCACGCCGTCGTGGAAGGCCGGGCGGAAGCCCTGGATGCGCTTGTTGGCGCGGCTCGGGTGCACGCGGTTGCTGAGGAGGACGACCACGACGTTCCGCGCGGGATCGCACCAGATCGACGTCCCGGTAAAGCCAAGGTGGCCGAAGGCGCTCTCGTCCATGCGCGTGCCGGCGGTGCTGCCCGTGGGGCTCTTCCCGTCCCAGCCCATGCGGTAGGTGGTGCCGACGCGCGGCTCGAGCGCGGCGAGCAAGGTCTCGCGCGGGAAGACGTCGCTCTTGCCGGCGATGACGTCGAGCACCGCCCGCCCGAACTTGGCCACGCCGAGGGCCGTGCCGAAGAGCCCGGCGTGCCCCGCGATCCCGCCGAGCACGGCGGCGTTCTCGTCGTGGACCTCGCCGCGCAGGATGCGCCCGCGGAACTCGCACCGCTCGGTGGGCGCGATGCGCTTCCCGGCCGTGGCGCGGCTCGGGGCGAGGTTGCTGCTCGGGAAGAAGACCTCGTCCTGGATGCCGAGCGGGATGGTCACGAGATCGGCGACGAGACGGTCGAGCGGGCGCCCCGACATCGCCGCGAGCATCGCGCCGGCGATGATGTAGCCGAGGTCGCTGTACTCGACGGCGACGCCGCTCGGACGCTCACGACGGCGCCCCGCCTCGGCCACGACCCAGCGCCGCGCGGCGGCGGAGCCCGGCGTGTGCGGCACGTCGAGATAGAGCCCACCCCAGGCGCTGAGCCCCGCGCTGTGCGAGAGGAGGTGACGGAGCGTGACGTCGGCGGAGGGGCCGCCCCGGAGGTCGCCGATGACGGTCTCGGCCGGTCGATCGAGGTCGACGAGCTTCTTGGCCTCGGCCACGAGCGCCGCGATGGCGATGAAGGGCTTGGTGAGCGAGGCCAGGTCGTAGACCGTGTCCTTGCGCACGACCCCGAGCGAGCGATCGAGCCCGAGGTGCCCTGCCGCGCCCTCGGCGAAGATCCGCTCTCCCCCCGCGACGTAACCGATGCAACCCGTCGCACCAGGGAAAACCTGACCGGACACGCCCGCTTCCAGGAGCCGTGAGATGGCGGAGTCGAGCTGGGCCTTGTCCGGCGTTCTCACGATGACCTCACGGGAGGACACGACACGGCGAGCGAGGTTCGTCCGCCGATTTCGTGCCAAGCTCGAGGAACTCTGGAAGAAGAGTCGGTGCCTCGACGTTGACGCGAGACGATGGGCCCGAGGCGTGTTTCCCCCCCCGGTTCGAGTCCCAATCAAGCCGCGCGAGCAACCGAGTCACCTCATGGCTGAATACCGGAAAGCCCATCCGGGAGTAAACGAGATTTTCGTTGTCGGACGTCAGTGAAAACCGCCCGCTTCCGAGGGTGACCTCGGACATCATCCCCATTTACGGACGTTACCGCGTGGTCCCCGAGGACTTTCAGGTGTTCGAGACCCCCGCGTACCCTCCGTCCGGTAATGGCTCTCACCTCTTCGTCCACTTCGAGAAGCGGGGCCTCACGACCGTCCAGGCGGTGGAGGCGCTCTGTCGCGCCCTCGGCGCCGACCCGCGCGCGGCGGGCTTCGCAGGGATGAAGGACAAGCACGCGCTCACGCGGCAATGGGTCTCCATCGAAGGCGCGAACGCGGCGGACGCGCTCGCCCTCGAGCTGCCGAACCTCCGCGTGCTCGAGGCCGTGCCCCACGACCGAAAGCTCAAGACCGGCCACCTCCGCGGCAATCGCTTCGTGCTCCGCATCCGCGACGTGCCGCGCGATCGAGACGCCGATCTCCAGGCGGGGCTCGCGCGGCTGACGACGCTGGGGCTCCCCAACTATTTCGGCGCGCAACGCTTCGGCGACAAGAACGTCGAGCGCGCCGTCGCGTTCATCACGGGGAAGACGCGCCCGCCGCGGGCCCCGCACGAGCGGAAGCTCCTCGTCTCGGCCCTCCAATCCCACCTCTTCAACGCCTACCTCGCCGAGCGCGTCCTCGAGGGGACCCTCGCCGTGGTCGAAGCGGGCGAGGTGGTGAAGAAGGAGGACACGGGCGGCCTCTTCGAGGTCGAGGACGTCGCGGAGGTGCAGTGGCGGGTGGACCGCTTCGAGGTCAGCTCCACCGGGCCGATGTTCGGCCCCAAGATGCGGTGGCCCTCGGGCGCGCCGCGCGAGCGGGAGGAGCGGATCCTGGCTTCGCTCTCCCTCGACGAGCCGAGCCTCGAGCGGATGGGCAAGCTCGCCGCGGGCACGCGCCGCGTGATCCGCGTGCGCCCGGAAGATGCCACGATCACGCGCGATGGCGACGACGTCGTCCTCGAGATGACCCTCCCCAAGGGTTCGTACGCCACCACCGTCCTAGACGAGCTCTTCAAGGACGCGCTCGTCGAACACCGGGAGCCCCGTTGACCCCGTTCTCTGTGCAATTCCCATGTTCGGCTGCTAAGCACCGCGACAACGCTCACGCGGCGGCCCCCCCCACCGGCCTGCGCGCTCGCCTGCGCGGGGCGTCAATTCGAGGAAGGTAACGATGGACATTCAGGAACGGTTGACAGCATTCGCGATGCTCGGCGCGACCTGGGTCATGTGGCTCTTGGTCGGTCTCTCCGTCGTCTGTCTCGCGATCATCCTGGACCGCGCCTATTACCTCTTCTCCACGCGCGACGATCTCCCGAGCCTGCGCGAAGCGCTGCGCAAGCTCTATCGGGATCGCGACGTCGCGGGCGCCAAGAAGCGCGCGGAAGAGTCCAAGTCGGCCGCCGCCAGCGTCATCGCCGCCGCCCTCGACGACGCCGATCGCGGCCCCGCCGCCATCGCCGAGCGCATCGACGGCGAGAGCGCCATCGTGAAGACGCGCATGGAGCGCAACCTCGCCTTCCTCGGCACGGTCGGTAACAACGCCCCCTTCGTCGGCCTCCTCGGCACGGTCATCGGTATCATCCGCGCGTTCCACGAGCTCGATCAGAGCGGCGGTGAGGTCACCTCGGGCCTCATGGCCGAGGTCGGCGAGGCGCTCGTCGCCACGGCCATCGGCCTCCTCGTCGCCATCCCGGCGGTCGCCGCCTACAACTTCTTCGGTCGCGTGATCCGCTACCGCATGGTCTGGGCGCAGACCATGGGCAGCGACCTCCTCGCCCACGCCAAGGGCGAGGATCGGAAGGAGAGCTGAGATGGCGGGCGGCGCGCGTCAGGGCGACGACGAGACGCCCATCACAGACATCAACGTGACCCCATTGGTGGACGTCGTCCTCGTCCTCCTCATCATCCTCATGGTCACGGCGACGGCGATCGTCCGTCAGAAGGACATCCCGGTGGAGCTCCCCGAGGCCGAGACGGGGGACGCCAAGCAGAAGGAGCAGCCCACCACCCTCGCGGTCTCCATCGACCAAGAGGGCCAGATCTACCTGGACGCCGAGAAGATCTCGCTCGACGGACTCCGAACCAAGGCGCGTGAATCCCGCGAGAAGGATCCCGAGACGCGCGCCATCCTCAACGCGGATGCGCGCATCCCGCACGGCCAGGTGGTGAAGGTCATCGACGTCCTCCGCCAGGCCAACGTGATCAAGTTCGCGATCAACGTGCGTCCGTCCGACCTCGAAGAGTGAGCATGAACCAGGCGACGACGAGACCGGAGGACGATCGGCTCTTCCTGCCGCTCGCGCTCGTCCTGAGCCTGCTCCTCCACGTCGCCTTCGAGCGCGGGCTCTACGCCCTGCCCGCGCCGGCGCCGCGCCTCGAAGAGGGCCCGCGCATCGTGGAGATGGTGGCCGTGGTCGAGGAGCCTCCGCCGCCGCCCGCCGCCGTCGAGGAGACGCCGCCCGAGCCGACCGCGCCCGAGCCCGAGGTCGTCGTCCCGCCGCCGCCCAAGGAGCGCCCGCGCGCCGTCCAACGGCAGAAGGCCGAGCCTCCGCCCAAGGAGCCCCCGGCCCCGGCCGAGGAGACCATCGCGGACTTCTCGGGCCTCGTCCTCTCGGGCCAGGGGAACTCCGGCTTCCAGGTCCAGCAGGGCAACCTCTCCGACCGCGAGGGGCCCATCGGCAAGCCCAACGCCGTCGTCACCGGGCGCAACCGCGAGGGGAGCCCGGGCGGCGTCGTCGGCGGCACGGGCGAGGCCATCGTGGCCGTCAGCGATCTCAGCTCACGCCCCTCGCCCCCGAGCGCCTCGTACGACGCCTACCTCTACCGGAACTTCCCCCAGGAGGCGCGCGCGCGCGGGGTGGGCGGCACGGCGCTCGTCTCGCTCACCATCGGCGCCGACGGCCGCCCCAAGAACATCCGGCTCCGCCGTGAGAACCCCGAGGGCTTCGGCTTCGGCCAGGTCTGCGTGCAGATGTTCCGCTCGGGCCCCGCGTGGAGCCCGCCGCGCGACAAGAACGGCAACGCCGTCGCCACGACGATCACCTTCGAGTGCACCTTCAGCCTCCGGCGCTGAAGCACGCGTGGAATTTTTGACGCTCCGGGCAGGCCCTCGATACCAAGGGACCATGCGTCGATTCGCACCTCTTGCTTTGCTTATCGCGTTCGCCGCGTGCTTCCCCAGCGACACGCCTGGCGACCCCTACGGCGTCTACGCCGTCGTCGGCACCCTCCGCGTCAACGAATGCGGCCAGGACGCCGCGCCCGTCCAGCTCCCCTACCAGCGCGTCTACGAGCTCTACCGGCAAGACACCGGCGTCGCCCAGCTCATGGGCTCCGACGGCTCGGTGATCAACGGCTCGATCGGCAAGGAAGGCACCTTCCAGTTCTCGAGCCAGTCCGCCATCCGGATGATCGAGCCCGACGAGATCTTCGGCATCCGAGGCTGCGACCTCGTCGTCGCCCTCACCATCGAGGGCAAGGCCGTGCGGAAGAAGGTCTCCGGCGAAGACGAAGAAGAAGAGTACGAGCTCGAGCCCCTCGAGGGCACGCTCACCACGCGCTTCACGCCGGCCCCCGGCAGCGATTGCAGCGAGCTCCTCTACGGCTCGGCGTCGGGCGGGCGCTTCCACACGCTCCCCTGCCGCGTGATCCTCGACCTCGAGGGCGAGCCCGTGGTGGAAGAAGCCCTAGCGGGTCAGTGAGGCGTCGATCGCCTCGCCGATGCTCCGCACCGGGACGAGCTCCACGCCACGCCGTTCTTCGGCCGAGAGCTGCTCGGCGCTGAGCATCGGCAGCACCACGCGCTTGAAGCCGAGCTTCTTGGCCTCGGCCACGCGGGGCCCGGGCCGCGGCACCGCGCGCACCTCGCCCGCGAGGCCCACCTCGCCGAAGACCGCGAGCTCGGGCGGCGCCGGCACGTTGCGGAAGCTCGAGGCGATGGCGATGGAGAGCGCGAGATCGATCGAGCGCTCGTCGACGCGCACCCCGCCGGCGATCGACGCGAAGACGTCGTGGTCGGCGAGGAGCAGCCCCGCCTTGCGCTCGAGCACGGCGAGGAGGATGGCGAGGCGGTTTCCGTCGAGGCCGCTCGCCACGCGCCGCGCGGACCCGTAGGCCGCCGGCGAGACCAGCGCCTGCACCTCGACGAGGAGCGGGCGCGTGCCCTCGGCCGTGGGCGAGACGAGGCTGCCGCTCGCGTGGCTCGGGCGCTCGGCGAGGAAGAGCGCGCTGGGATCCGGCACCTCGCGGAGGCCCTCCCGGATCATCTCGAAGACGCCGACTTCCTGGGCGGGGCCGAAGCGGTTCTTGGTGGCGCGCACCATGCGGAAGGCGTGCGCGCGATCGCCCTCGAAGGAGAGCACCGTGTCGACGAGGTGCTCGAGGACCTTGGGCCCCGCGATGGCGCCCTCCTTGGTGACGTGCCCGATGAGGAAGAGCGCGATGTGGCGCCGCTTGGCGATCTCGATGAGCCGGCTCGTGGCCTCGCGGAGCTGCCCCACGCTGCCCATGGGCGAGGTGAGCTCGGCCGCGCGGAGCGTCTGGATGGAGTCGACGACGGCGACCGTCACGCCGAGCGCCTCGATGGCGGCCTCGGCCTCCTCGAGGGCGTTGGTGGCGAGGATCCGGACCTTCTCGATGCCCTCGCCGCCGATGCGCTTGGCCCGGAGCGCGACCTGCGCCGCGGACTCCTCGCCCGTGACGTAGAGGGCCTCGTGGCCCGTGCGGCAGAGCGCGCCGAGCGCCTGCATGAGGAGCGTGGACTTGCCGATGCCGGGATCGCCGCCGAGGAGGATCACGCCGCCGGCCACCGGGCCTCCGCCGAGCGCGCGATCGAGCTCACCGATGCCCGTGGGGTAGCGGCGCGCGCTCTCGGCCTGCACCTCGTCGAGGCGCGGGGCGCGGACGTCGGCCGCGACCTTGGTCGTGGGGGCGGTCGTCTCGACGCGCTCCTCGACGAGCGAGCTCCACTCGCCGCAGGAGGAGCACCGCCCGAGCCACCGCGGGAAGTTGGCGCCGCAGGACTGGCAGACGTAGGCGGTCTTCTTCTTGTTCGTCTTCATGCGCGACATCCCCCCTCATCGCGCCCGTGGCGCGCACGTTGCTCAGAACGCGACGCCGAGGACGAGACGGAGCGCTTGCGCGTTCTTGAGGCCCGGCGCGTCGGGCTGACCGAACACCTCGAGGCCCGCGAGCGGGAAGAGGATGCCGTACTGGATGAGCACGTGGAACCCGTCGAAGAGCTCGGGGCCGTCCTCGCTCTGGTAGTAGAGCGAGGCGTCGATCTCGACGCCCAGGTTCGGGTTACGCCCGTAGGCCTGCACCTCTTGCGAGGCGCGCGAGTAGATGATGTCGGCGCCGAGGCCGAGCCGGCGGCCGAAGGGCGTCCGCACGATGTCGTACTCGATGCCCGGGCGGAGGTACCACGCGCCCGAGATCGCCCCGAGGATGTTCCGGAAGAGGATGAGGTCGATGCGGTAGCTCGGGTGGAAGGAGAAGTTGGTGAGCCGGTTGTTGTTCGACTGCTGGAGGTAGAGGTCCTCGTAGATCGAGAGGCCGTCCACGTCTCGGTCGCCCGTGGCGTAACCGGTGTAGAAGCGGATGCCGAGCTGATCCTCGAGGAGGCGATACTCGCCTTCGAACGCGACGCCGAAGTTGCGGAGGCGATAGCGCTGGTCGGAGGCCTCGAGATTGCCGATGTTGGCGAACGAGCCCCAGATCATCGCGGCCTCGACCTCGAGGCGGAGGCCCTTCCACCACACCTTGGAGTGCGCGTCGAGCGTGAAGACCTGCGCGCGGCGGCGCGTGAACTCGAGCGGGCGCCCCACCTCGTCGGTGGACCCGAAGCTGGAGTAGGCCTGCTTGCGGTAGAGGAAGTAGAGCCCGGCGCGCTGGTTCCACTGGCCCTTGCGCGCGCGCGCCTCTTCTTCCTCGACGTCGCGGCGGTACGAGGCGAGCACCGACCACTGCCGCACGTCGTCGCGCTGCGTGGCGTCGATGGGCACGGCGTCGACGGGCGTCGAGTAGCGGATGGCGCCCTCGTTCACGAAGTCCCAGCTGCCGCCGAGGTAGAAGTCGGCGTAGTGCACGACGCCCATCACGCGATCGATGTCGCTCGAGAAGTCGTGATCGAGCCCGTTGCCCGCGTTGTAGAGCATGCCGAGGCCGTGGTGGTGCGGCATGCGACCGAAGCGGAGCTGACCGATGTCGCGGTTGGTGATCTCGGCCCAGACGCGGCGCACGTAGATTGAATCGCGGAAGTCGTTGGGTGTGCGCGGCAGGAGCGTGGAGGCGAGCGTGTCGAGCGGCACACCGGGATAACGGCCTTCGGGGCCCGCCCCCCCGAGGAGCGGCGTGGAGTTCGGGTTGGACCCGAGCACCATGTTGTCGAAGACGTCGAACGTGCTGTGCACGTGGATGTTCTCGCCGAGGCTCAAGGTCGGCGAGAAGCGGAACCGCATGTTGGCGAAGGTGTGGCGCGAGTCGCCCGTGAAGCAGTCCGTCTCGGTGGTGGTGCCGGCGTCGCCCGTGCAGCCGCCCACGACGCCGCTCCCGACGCTCGCCGGCGTGTAGCGCTCGAAGGGGATGCCGGGGTTGTTCACGCCGCGCGCCTCGGTCCGCCCGAGGTTGAACTTGTCCTGGAACTCGCCGCGCGTGCGGAAGTAACCGTGGAGCGAGATCACCGGCTTGAACGAGGTCCAGCGCTTGCGCGTGGGGTCGGCGGGATCGGGCGCGGCCTGCTCGAGGAGCGACTCGGCGTCCTCCGGGGAGGCGAGCTCGAGCTCCTCCTCCTCGGCCTCGACGACCTCCTCGGGCTCCGCCTCTTCCTCGAAGTCCTCTTCTTCTTCCCAGTCTTCGAGATCCCACTCGTCGTCTTCGTAGCTCTCTTCGTCGCTTCCGGTTTGGGCGAAGACCACGCCAGGTGCCCCGAAGAGCAAGGCGAGGATGGCGAAGGGGAGCAGGCGTTGGGACATTTTCCGAGATCGTCTTTCGGGGCGATGCGGACGGCGCGCCGAGCGCTCGCTCCCTAGCACGCAGCCGGAAAGAGGGTCAATCATGCGGTGCCTCCCTGGCAAGCGCCTCGGGCATGCCCCGGCCTGCTAGACTCGGCCCCATGGATCTCGATCGTTTGGCCGCGCTGGTCTGGGTGGTCGATCTGGGGAGCTTCACCAAGGCCGCCGAACGCCTCGGGATCCCCAAGTCGACGGTGAGCCGACGGATCGCCTCCCTGGAGGACGATCTGGGGATCCGCCTCCTCCACCGCTCGACCCGGAAGGTCACCCCCACCGAGGCCGGCCGCGCCCTCTACGCCCGGGCCTCGCGGGCCATCGCCGAGCTCGAGGACGCGATCCGCGCCGTCGAGGACCTCGGCGACGTGCCGCGCGGCGAGCTCCGGGTGACGGCCCCCGTGGACTTCGGCGTGGCCGTCCTGGCCGAGCTCTCCAAGGAATTCCTCGAGACCTACCCCGAGGTGAGCCTCACGCTCGAGCTCACCAACCGCATGGTGGACCTCGTGGGCGAGGGCTTCGACGCCGCCCTCCGCTTCGGCACGCTCGCCGACTCCTCCCTCGTCGCGCGCAAGCTCACGAGCTCCAAGCTCGGCTTCTACGCCTCGCCCGAATATCTCGAGCGCGCCGGCACCCCCACGACGCTCGACGATCTCGAGCGGCACGAGCTCATGGTCTTCCGCGGGCTCTCGGCGAACGGGGTGATCCAGGTCCACACGCCCGACGGGATCGTCCCGTACAAATTCGAGGGGCGGCTCGCCTGCAACGACTTCGCCTTCCTCCGCCGCGCCGTCCTCGCCTCCTATGGGATCGCCTTGATCCCGCTGCTCATCATCGACGAGCGCGAGTGCGGCGGACGTCTCGTGCGCGTGCTCCCCGATCACCACGTCCCTTCGGGAGAGCTCCACTTCGTCTATCCGAGCGCGCGTCACCTCTCGGCCAACGTCCGCGCCTTCCGCGACTTCCTGGTGGAGCGCATCGCGAGCTGAGTAGGTTTCACTCGCCTTCCACCGCGAGAGGACGCACCATCGAGAGATGACACGCACGACGTCGTCCACGCTCCGCCTCCTGCCCTTGGGAGGACTCGGGGAGATCGGGATGAACTGCCTGCTCGTCGCGACCGAGGGGCGCGGCGTGATCATCGATTGCGGCGTGACCTTCCCCGACAAGGACGAGGGCGTCGACGTCTACCACCCGAGCTTCGAGGCGCTCCGCGCCTGGGACGGCAAGATCGAGGCGCTCGTCCTCACCCACGGCCACGAAGACCACCTCGGCGCGGTCCAGTACTTCCTCGAGTCCTTCGACGTCCCGGTCTACGCGCCCCGCTATGCGCGGGCGCAGCTCCTCCACCGCTGGGAAGAGCTCGGCGGCGACCCGCCCGAGATCCGGCTCTTCTCCGCCGGGCGCTCCTTCGGCGTGGGCCCGTTCGAGATCGAGGCCTATCGCGTGCACCACAGCGCGCCCGACGCCCACGGCCTCGTCATCCGGGGCCCCTTCGGGCGGATGATCCACACCGGCGACTTCAAGGTCGAGGCCCGGCCGTCGTCCGACTTCGACTGGGCGATCGTCGATCGCGCGGCCGACGAGGGCGTGGACCTCCTCCTCTCCGACTCCACCAACGTCGAGGTCGACGGCCGGAGCGGCTCGGAGCTCGACGCGGCCGAATCCCTCGCCGAGCTCGTCGCGGCGCAGAAGGGACGCGTGGTCGTGGCCCTCTTCGGCTCGAACGTCGCCCGTATGGGTTCCACCATCGAGGCCGCCCGCCGCGCCGGCCGCAAGGTCCTCCTGCTCGGACGCTCGGTCGAGACGCACGCGCGCCTCGGCCTCGAATGCGAAGAGCTCGACGCCTTCTCCGACGTCCGCATCTCGGGCGAAGAGGCGATGCGCCTCCCGCGCCACCGGGTGCTCGCGATCGCCACGGGCACGCAGGGCGAGAAGCTCGCCGCCCTCCCCCGCATAGCCCTCGGCACGCACCCCGACATCGACCTCGCCGCGGGCGACACCGTGATCTTCTCCTCGCGCATCATCCCGGGCGCCGAGCGCGCGGTCTTCGAGGTGATGAGCCGGCTCCAGCGCCGCGGCATCCACGTCATCGATCGCAAGGACGATCCCTTCGTCCACGTGAGCGGCCACGCCTCCAAGGACGAGCTCCGGCTCTTCCTCGAGCGCGTGCGGCCGCGCGCCTTCATCCCGGTCCACGGCACCCGCCGCCACATGGAGAAGCACGCCAAGCTCGCCCGCGAGGTCGGGGTGCGCGAGGTGAAGGTCATCGAGAACGGCACCGAGGTGGAGCTCCGCGACGGGCTGATCCACGTCGTCCGCGAACACCCCACCGGCCGCGTCGCGCGTCACCGCGGCTTGGTCGTCCCGCCCCACCTCCTCCGCGAGCGCGAGCGCCTCGGCGAGCTCGGCATCGTCATCGCCGCCATCCCGGTCGATCGCCGCGAGCGCGTCACCGGGCCCTGCACCGTGGGCTTCCGCGGCGCGCTCTTCGAGGGCGATCCCGACGACGTGCTCGACGAGCTCGAGTCCTTCCTCGACCGCACCCTCCGCGGCGCGCAGGGCATCGAGGTCATCGAGGACGAGGCACGGCGCGCCATGAAGCGCTTCTTCCGCGGGCGCCGGCCCACCTCGCCCGTGGTCCACGCCATGGCCGTGGAGATCTGAGCGGGGGGCATTGCGCCCCGCCCCCGGATTGGGTAGCTCCCGCCCCATGAGTCGGGCGAGCTGGGACGAATACTTCATGGCGATCGGGCACCAGGTGGCCACGCGCAGCACCTGCGACCGCAAGCACGTCGGCGCCGTCATCGTCCGCGATCGGAGCATCCTGGCCACCGGCTACAACGGCTCCATCCGGGGCCTTCCGCACTGCGACGAGGTCGGCCACCTGATGGAGAACGGCCACTGCGTCCGCACCACGCACGCCGAGATGAACGCCATCATCCAGGCCGCCAAGAACGGCACCAGCATCGACGGCGCCGACCTCTACGTGACCGCGTCGCCTTGTTGGAGCTGCTTCAAGGCCATCGCCAACGCCGGCATCAAGCGCGTCATCTTCGGCGAGTTCTACCGGGACGCGCGGATCTTCGAAGCGGCCACGGCGCTCGGCATCGCGCTCGTGGACCTCTCGCACGTCCGCGAGACCGGCTCCTGAGCGGAGGAACGTCCCCTTCCGCTTGACCGTCCAATGGCTCGGAAGTAGTTAGCAGACCCTTCGACGCGAGGCGTCGAGCGCCTCGCCGACGTCGGGTCGCGAGGACGCAAGGAGAGAAGTTTGGCGATGCAGTCGCAAGTGAGCGAGATCAGTCCGGTCCTCGTCGAGGTCAAGGTCGAGGTGCCCTGGGATCACGTCGAGGAGCACCTCGACGCCGAGTTCAAGAAGGTCGGCAAGAAGGCCCGCGTCCGCGGCTTCCGCCCGGGCAAGGCGCCCCTCTCGGTGGTGAAGAAGGTCTACGGCCCGCAGGTCGAGGCCGAGGTCGCGAGCCAGCTGATCCAAGAAGGCCTCAACCGCGCCGTCGAGGAGCACCAGATCGCGCTCGTCGCGCGCCCGGAGCTCGAGGAGCTCGGCAAGGTCTCGGCCGGTGAGCCCTTCGTCTTCCGCGCCAAGATCGAGGTCCGCCCCAAGATCGAGAAGGTCGTCGTCGACGGCATCGAGGTCTACCGCGACCTCGACGAGGTGACCGACGCCCAGATCGACGAGGAGCTCGAGCGTCTCCGCCTGCGCCACTCCGACCTCCAGGCGCCGGAGCCCATGCGCCCCGCCAAGGAGGGCGACCAGCTCATCCTCGACTTCAAGATCAGCATCGACGGTGAGCGCGCGCCGGACCTCGACTCCGAGGAGAGCGAGGCCAACCTCGGGCAGCACGCCCTCCTCCCGGAGCTCGAGCAGGGGCTCCTCGGCCTCGTCCCCGGCGACACCAAGGACATCGAGGTCGCGTTCCCGGAGGACCACCAGAACCCCCGCTTCCGCGGCAAGAAGATCCTCTTCAGCACCACGGTGAAGGAGCTGCGTGAGCGCGTCCTCCCGGCGCTCGACGACGACTTCGCCAAGGACTGCGAGTTCGACTCGCTCGACGCGCTCAAGGCGGACATCCGCAAGCGCCTCGAGGAGGCGGCGCAGAAGCGCTCGGAGGCGTCCATCAAGGATCAGCTCATCCAGGCGCTCGTCGACAAGAACCCGATCCCCGTGCCCCCGAGCATGCTCGAAGAGCAGAAGCGCATGATGCTCTACGAGGTCTTCCAGCTCTCGCAGATGCTCGGCCAGGCGCCCGACTTCAACGCCCTCATGGCGCAGGCCGAGGCGCGCGCGCCGCGCCGCGTCCAGGCGGGCCTCCTCCTCCACGCGCTCGCGCAGCAGGAGAAGATCGAGATCGGCGAGGCCGACGTCGAGAAGAAGCTCGAGGAGCTCGCCGAGTCCACCGGCAAGCACATCGCCAAGCTCCGCGCGGAGTACCGCGACGAGCGCCGCGCCCAGCTCGAGAACGAGCTGCTCGAGACGCGCCTCCTCGGCTTCCTCCGCGAGAAGGCCAAGATCGTCGAGGGCAAGCGCCCCGCGGCGGCCGCCGACGAGCCCGAGGGCGAGTGAGGAGCGGGGCGCTCCCGTGCGAGGAGCGCCTCGGTCCTTTTTCCGTGATAGATCTTTCCGCCTTCGTGCGTATGTTGGTTAGATGACGCGCGAAGGTGGAGGAGCCGTGGGCCTCGGTCCCACTTCGAGGCCGCCTCGTCGTAATCACGGGCGAGCGGGTCGCCGTCGTGTCTCCCCCTGGGGGTCGACACCGCGGCCGCCCTCTCTAAACCATCGGAACCGCATCTGTTTTCGGCGTCTCGAGGGGGCGTTCGAGGGGGATGCGAATCTTGCCACCCAGGGGGTCGAGCGCTAGACTCGCCCTTGGCCTCATTCAGGTGTTTCGTGGACCGCCGAAGAGACGATACCCATGGCAATCTCCAGTGCTCCTTCTGCGGTAAGTCGCAGAAAGAGGTAAAGAAGCTCATCGCGGGCCCCAACGTCTACATCTGCGACGAGTGCATCGGCCTGTGCAACGACATCATCGCCGAGGAGGTCGAGCGTGACGAGACCTCCACCACCGGCGCCCCGTTGCCCACCCCGGCCGAGATCAAGACGATCCTCGACGAGTACGTGGTCGGACAGGAGCGCGCCAAGAAGATCCTCTCGGTCGCCGTCCACAACCACTACAAGCGCATCGACTCCAAGCTCAACAACGGCGACGTCGAGCTCTCCAAGTCCAACATCCTCCTGCTCGGCCCGACGGGCTCGGGCAAGACGCTCCTCGCCCAGACCCTCGCGCGCATCATCAACGTGCCGTTCGCCATCGCGGACGCCACGACGCTCACCGAGGCCGGCTACGTCGGCGAGGACGTCGAGAACATCATCGTCCAGCTCCTTCAGAACGCCGACCACGACGTCGAGCGCGCGCAGCGCGGCATCGTCTACATCGACGAGATCGACAAGGTCGCGCGCAAGGGCGACAACCCCTCCATCACCCGCGACGTGAGCGGCGAGGGTGTGCAGCAGGCGCTCCTCAAGATCATCGAGGGCACGGTGGCCAACGTCCCCCCGAAGGGTGGGCGCAAGCACCCGCAGCAGGAATTCCTCCAGGTCGACACGACCAACATCCTCTTCATCTGCGGCGGCGCCTTCGTCGGCCTCGATCAGATCGTCGAGCGCCGCACCGGCCAGCACACGCTCGGCTTCGGGGCCGAGATCCCCAGCAAGAAGGACAGGCGCGTCGGCGAGCTCCTCGCCCAGGTGCAGCCCGAAGATCTCCTCAAGGCGGGCCTCATCCCCGAGTTCGTCGGTCGTCTCCCGATCATCGCCACGCTCCACGAGCTCAACGAGGACGCGCTGGTCGACATCCTCACGCGCCCCAAGAACGCGCTGCTCAAGCAGTACCAGCGCCTCTTCGAGATGGACGGCGTGAAGCTCACCTTCACCGAGGGTGCCCTCCGGGCCGTCGCCCGCGAGGCCATCAACCGGCGCTCCGGTGCGCGCGGTCTCCGCGCCATCATGGAAGCCACGATGCTCGACACCATGTACGACGTCCCGTCGCGCCGCGACATCAAGGAGGTCGTGGTCAACGAGGACGTGGTGCTCCGCGGCGAGAGCCCGCTCCTGGTCTACGAAAAAGAGGCCAGCTCGGCTTGAACCCATTCACGATGCGGCAGGCCCTCCCCCCAATCGGCCCAGCTCGCGACCTGGCGGGCTCGAGGAACGAAGCCACCGGGCGCCGCGAAGTGAGCCACGAGGGAACGGGGAGGCGCCGCGAAAGGCGCTATCACCTTGTTTTTCCATCGTAACGATCCCGGCGATTCACGAAGCGTGAAGGGCAAGAAGGGCGCGCGCGCCGTCCCGCTGCTCCCGCTGCGGGATATGGTCGTGTTCCCGCACATGGTGGTTCCCCTCTTCGTGGGGCGCGAGAAGTCCATCAACGCGCTCGAAGAGGCGATGAGCCAGGACAAGGAGATCCTGCTCTCCGTCCAGAAGAAGGCGAGCACGCAGGATCCCAAGCCCGACGAGATCCACACCATCGGGACGCTCGGGACCATCATCCAGCTCCTCCGCCTCCCCGACGGAACCGTGAAGGTGCTCGTCGAGGGCAAGGCGCGCGCCTCGATCACGCGCTTCCTCCCCAACGACGACTTCTTCCTCTGCGAGATGGAGCTCATCGAAGAGCCCCACGTCGAGGGGATCGAGATCACGGCGCTCATGCGCTCGGTCGTGAGCGCGTTCGAGAACTACGCCAAGCTCAACAAGGCCGTGGCGCCCGAGACGGTCGTCGCGGTGCAGTCCATCGAGCAGCCTTCGCGGCTCGCCGACGCGGTGATCACGCACCTCACGGGCGTGAAGCTCCAGGATCGCCAGGCGGTGCTCGAGAACGTGAACCCCGAGCGTCGGCTCGAGCAGATCCTCGAGCTCCTGAACGCCGAGCTCGAGATCCTCCAGGTGGAGAACAAGATCCGCTCGCGCGTGAAGAAGCAGATGGAGCGCTCGCAGAAGGAGTACTACCTCAACGAGCAGATGCAGGCGATCCAGAAGGAGCTCGGCGATCGCGACGAGTTCAAGGCGGAGATCGCCGAGATCGAAGAGGCGCTCAAGAAGCACGAGCACCTCACCGAGGAGGCCCGCACGCGCGTCCAGAAGGAGCTCAAGAAGCTGCGGATGATGCAGCCGATGAGCGCCGAGGCCACCGTCATCCGCAACTACATCGAGTGGATCCTCGCCCTCCCTTGGGGCAAGCGCGCCGAGGTCTCCCAGGACATCGAGAGCGCCGAGCAGATCCTCGACGACGATCACTTCGGCCTCAAGAAGCCCAAGGAGCGCATCCTCGAGTACCTGGCCGTGCAGGCGCTCGTCGAGAAGCTCCGCGGCCCCGTGCTCTGCCTCGTGGGCCCGCCCGGCGTGGGCAAGACCTCGCTCGCCCGCAGCATCTCGCGCGCGACCGGCCGCGAGTTCGTCCGCCTCTCGCTCGGCGGTGTGCGCGACGAGGCCGAGATCCGCGGGCATCGCCGCACGTACATCGGCGCGATGCCGGGTCGGCTCATCCAATCGCTCCGCAAGTGCCAGACCAACAACCCGGTCTTCTTGCTCGACGAGATCGACAAGATGTCGTCGGACTACCGCGGTGATCCGGCGGCGGCGCTCCTCGAGGTGCTCGATCCCGAGCAGAACTCCACGTTCAACGATCACTACCTCGACCTCGACTACGACCTGAGCGACGTGATGTTCGTCACCACGGCGAACTCGCTCTCGGGCATCCCGCTCCCGCTCCGCGACCGCATGGAGATCATCGAGATCTCCGGCTACACGGAGTTCGAGAAGCTCGCCATCGCGCAGCGCTACCTCGTGCCGCGCCAAGAGGCGGCCGCGGGTCTCTCGAGCGTCGGCGTCTCGTTCACCGACGAGGCCGTGCAGGCGATCATCCACCGCTACACGCGCGAGAGCGGCGTGCGCAACCTCGAGCGCCAGATCGCGTCGGTGTGCCGCAAGATCGCGCGCCGCGTGCTCGTGGAGAAGAACCGCGAGGACCAGGAGCTGCCGCGCGGCATCGTCGTGCGCGAGCCCGACATCGAAGGCTATCTCGGCGCGCCCAAGTACCAGGAGGTCGGCGCGAGCGATCGCGATCAGATCGGTCTCACCAACGGCCTGAGCGTGAGCTCGACGGGCGGCTCGGTCCTCGAGTGCGAGGCCACCGTGGTGCCCGGCAAGGGCAAGCAGGTGATCACCGGCCTCCTCGAGAAGGGCATGCAGGAGAGCGCGCAAGCGGCGATGAGCTACATCCGCTCGCGCCACAAGATCCTCGGCCTCGAAGAGGACTTCTACACCAAGGTCGACGTCCACGTGCACTTCCCCGAGTTCGTGCCCAAGGACGGCCCGAGCGCCGGCATCACGATGGCCACGTCCATCGCGAGCGCGCTCCTGCGGATCCCGGTGCGCCGCAACGTGGCGATGACGGGCGAGATCACGCTCCGCGGCCGCGTGAAGGAGATCGGCGGCCTCAAGGAGAAGATGCTCGCGGCCCATCGCGCCGGCATCGACACCATCCTCATCCCCAAGGAGAACCGGCGCGATCTCAGCGAGATCCCCGGTCAGGTGCTCGCCGCGATGCGCGTCGTGCTCGTGGAGCACATGGATCAGGTGCTCGCCGAGGCGCTCTGCCTCAACGACGCGGACGCGCTCTTCGGATCGAATCGGGTGAAGCCGCTCGAGATGCGCGAGGGGCGCTTCGTGGGCGAGGACGACGATCTCGGCGACGCGCCCACGCCGAACGCGCCCACGCCCTCCGCCGAGCAGTAAGTTTCGCGTTGGACATGGCCGAGCGCTTGGATCACCATCGCGCTCGGCGGCGTCCCGTCGCTCCCGGGCGGATAGCTCAGCGGTAGAGCGCTGGTTTTACACACCGGATGTCGCAGGTTCGAACCCTGTTCCGCCCACCCCGCGAGCACGAAGCGGCCCTCGAAGACCTCGAGGGCCGCTTTCCTTTTCGGGCTGCACCAAGGAACCGCCGCGGCGCTCACGTCCGATCGAACACGGGTGCGGCGCGGGCAGCCCACATCGCGGCCCCGAGCTCAGGCCGCGCCGTCGGCCACCTCGAAGGTCTCTTCGTCGTCGTCGAAGTCGTCGCCCTCTTCCATCTGCGCCGCGGCGTGGCGCTCGAGCCGCTCGAGCTGCTCCTTGGAGATGAGCGCGTGGTCGAGGTGGACGGTCTCGCTCTGCTCGTCCTCGCCCTTGCTGTTGACGGTGTGCTGCACCTCGACGAGGGAGAGTGTGTTGGTCTTCCCGCAGTGCTCGCAGCGCGCGACCTTGACCGTGACGTAACGGCTGTCCGCGGCCTCCGGGGGCGGGAGCTGCTCGATGGCGTCGAGATCTCCCTCGAAGGCCTTGAGGCGCGTCGTCTCGTGCTCGGGCGCGGCCGAGAGCACCAGGAGCACCTGATCGTCGGAGCACCACCGGCCGCACGGCTCGCAGAAGACGCCCTCGGCGGCCGTGAGGTACGCATAGCCGGTCGCGCCGCCGAGCACGATGAGGGCCTCGAGGCCCCAGATCGCCCAGAGGAACCAGCCCGATACGGGCTCGGAGTTGCGGATCGACCAGGGGCCGAGCTCGTTGATCTCGGCGATGAGCAGGAAGAGGACCTCCGGGTCGAGGAGGTAGACGGCCTCGAAGTCCTCGACGTCCTCCATGAATTTGGCGAGCCAGACGAGCCAGCCGACGGCGTGCGCAAAGGCGGCCGCGAGGAGCGCCACGGCGGCGACCGCGAAGGCGTTGCGCACCTTCCCCGCCTTCATGGTCTTGGCCACCAAGAAGCCCATGGCCACGCCGAAGGCGACCGTGGCCAGGACGCTCACGTAGATGAAGGGGTTGATGAAGATGACGAAGCCGTAGACGGCGCCGAGGACGAGGCCGCCGGCCAAGCCCGCGACGAGGCCGAGCAAGAGCCCCTGCGGCGTCACCACGCCCGAGTGCGAATAAGTGCGAGGTCGCATTCCCGTTTCTCCAGTCCATCCCGGGACTGCAAACGTCGCACCCAGGCCACGCTCGCGGGATAACACGCCGAAAATCTCGCGATCAACCGGCCCTCCCCGCGACGACCGCCGCGGCCAGGACGCGGGCGAGCTCCGCCTCGGCCTCCGCGACCTCGCGCGCGAGATCGAGCTCCTTCTCCAGGGCCTCGGCGTGCGCCCGCGCGGCGTCGAGGAGATCGACGATGGAGAACACGCCACCCGCGTAGGCGCGCGTGGCCTTTTCGACGAGGCTCGTCGCGCGAGGGAGCGCGCCTTCGCGGTGCCGCGCGAGCGTCTCCCTCGCCGCCGCGAGGCGCGCGAGGGCCGCCCCCACCTCGGTCCGCACGCGTGCTTCGAGCGCCTCCGCGCGCATCTCGTGCACGGCGGCCTCGGCCCGCGTCCGCCCGACGAGCCCGCGGTTGCGATCGGCCACGGGGAGCGGGAGCCTCAGGCCGCCGATCACGTTGGCGCCGTCGGCCTCCCGCGCGACGTAGGTGCCGAGGGTGAGCACGGGGTTCGGCCTGGCCTCCACGAGGTATTGGTGCGCGAGGCTGCGCTTCTCCTTCGCGAGGTGCCGCTCGAGCCATACGTCGGGGCGAGCCGCGAGCGCCTCGCGGACGAGCGCGCCCTCGGAGGCCGTGCCCTCGTAGCGCGAGAGCCCGTCGAAGCGCACGTCGATAACGCCGATCGAGGGATCGTTCACGAGCACGCGGACGGCCGCCTCGGCTCCGTCGCGGCGGAGACGCGCGCCCGCGAGATCGGCGCGCA
>JAAYBZ010000003.1 GCA_012744445.1 Myxococcales bacterium
CCGAACCACGCGGCGGCGGCCCCGAAGCGCGTCCCGTCCTTGGACTCGACGAGCGAGTCGGCGACCGATCGCCAGGTGGCCCCGCGCTTGAGCTTGGGGAAGGGCGCGACGCCGAAGAAATCGGCCGAGATCTCGCCGCGGCGGAGCCTCGCGAGGATCGGCGCCTCGATGCGCTCCCACTCCTCGAAGGAGACGGTCTTGCCCTTGCGGAGCCGGACCTCGCTCACGGCGAAGTTGGTGACGGGCTTGCCGCGCGCGCCCATCACCGACGGCATCGCCGCCTCCGCGGTGAGGGGCGGTCGCCGACCCATCGTGCGACAAGGGCAGCGGTGGTGGGTCGAGAGGCGCCCGCCCTTCGGCGTGGCCGTGACGATGAAGGGGAACTGCCGACACCCGGAGGGCTTCGCCTCGGGGCCGAGGTTCGCGTGGATCGCGCAGCGCTGGTCCTCGAGGAGGAAGTGGCAGCCGCCGTCGGCCGCCGTGCAGAGCATGAGATCCTCGAAGTCGTCGTCGTACGCGGCGCCCGCGACGTCGAGCCTCCGCACCGCGCGCGCTTCCTTGGTGGTGAGCGGGCCGAGGCCGTGGATGTCGGTGCAGCAGAGGCCGTCGCCGGCGCAGTCGAAGCGGGCACCGGGTCGGGCGACGAGGGGGACGGTCACGCAGGGTCTGGGCATCGAGGGCTCGGAGGCTAGCAGGCTTCGGAAGACTTTCGCCCCCTGATGGCCTCGATGCTTCCGTTCAGCGTGGAATCGGTTATTCTACCGGGCGATGGCAGCGGGTCCTTCTCCCCTCCTGGGCTACAACACGAACGTCCGGCACAAGGGAAGAATCTACCATATCCAGACCGAGGATTCGGGTATCAACCACCCGCACATCATCACGCACCTGTTTGCGGATGGTGGTCGAATCGTCGCGTCCAAGAAGACCTCTTATGCCGACTACGTCGGCGCCCCGGATCTCCGCGAGACCGTGAAGGCGCTGATGCGTGAACAGCACAAGGCCATGTTCATCGGCCTTCGTGACGGCCTCTACGACGAGCCGGAAGACATCGAGATCGACGAGGCGCCCATCGAGACGCCCGCCGTCGCCCAGCCCGCCGCGCCCGACGTGGCCGGCCTCGACGCGGCCGCGGAGAAGCTCGCGGGCGATCGTCCACGGCGTGAGCGTCACTACTCGAGCCCGCGGCACGCGTCGGTCTCGCAGCCTCCGCCTGCGCCGAGTCGTCCCCCCGAGTCGATCTTCGGCAGCGATTTGCTTAGCGAGAAATCGCTCGACGAGGTCATCCTCAGCTACCTCGCTTCGGATCTCGACGAGATCGAGGAATAGGTCGGCTCGGGGTCTCGGGGGAGGCACCTCGTCGCAGAATGGCGTATAACGCCGGCCCATCGGTCTTTCTCGCGATATGAAGGCCTAGGAGTCCGCCATGCCCGACGCGAAAACCTCGTTCACCGAGACGATTCCGAAGAACATCGCCCGCGATCCGGAGAGAGCTCGTTCGGTCGGCGCGGTCTACCTCTTCAGGATCACCGGCGAGGGCGGCGGCGTGTGGACGGTCGACCTCAAGAACGAGCCCGGCGTCATCGAAGGCGAGACGGGCGAGGCCGACTGCGTCATCGAGTGCACGAGCGAGACCTGGCGCCGCATGAGCGACCAGCCGGCGAGCGCGATGCAGTTCTTCTTCCAAGGCGAGATCCAGGTCACGGGCAACGCCATGCTCGCCATGAAGCTCCAATCGGTGATCGCCTGACCGGCGCCCACCCCCCATCGCCCGCCAGTTGAGTCTCCGATGAACCAGAACGAACACCGCTCGCTCGAGGGGATCAAGGTCCTCGATCTCTCTCGCCTCCTCCCCGCCCCCTTCTGCACGATGATCCTCCGCGACCTGGGCGCCCAGGTCGACAAGCTCGAAGACACCGGCCTCGGCGACGGCGCGCGCCCCACCTACCCGCTCACGGACGACGGGATGGGCGCGATGTTCCACTGGCTCAACCGGGGCAAGCGCAGCATCGTCCTCGACCTCAAGAGCGAGGCCGGGCGCGCCGCGTTCCTCAAGCTCATCCCCAAGTACGACGTGCTCGTCGAGAGCAACCGTCCGGGCGTGATGGATCGCCTCGGCCTCGGCTATGAGACGCTCAAGCAGCACAACCCGGGCCTCATCTACTGCGCCATCACGGGCTACGGCCAGGACGGCCCGCTCAAGGATCGCGCGGGCCACGATCTCAACTACGTCTCGCGCGGCGGCGTGCTCGGGCTCACGGGCCCCGTCGGCGGCCCCCCGCAGACGCCGGGCGTGCAGGTCGCCGACATCGGCGGCGGCCTCTTCGGCGCGATCGGCATCCTCGCCGCGCTCCAATACCGAGGCCGCACCGGCGAGGGTCGCTTCGTCGACATCTCGATGACCGAGGCGGCGGTCTCGTTCTCGCTCTTCGGCCTCGCGTGCCACTTCGGCGGCCTCCAACTCCCGGCGGGCGCGGGGATGCTCATGGGCGCGATCGCCAACTACCGCACCTACGCCACCAAGGACGGCGCGGTGAGCCTCGGCGCGCTCGAGCCCAAGTTCTGGAAGGCCTTCTGCGAGGGCGCGGGCCTGCCCTTCGATCCCTCCGTGATCATGCCCGGCCCGCACCAGGCGCAGTGGCACGAGAGGGTGAGCGCGCTCTTCAAAGAGAAGACCACGGCCGAGTGGGTCGAATTCGGCGCGAAGCACGACTGCTGCCTCGAGCCCATCCTCGGCCCGGAGGAGGTCGTGAAGGACGAGCAACACGTCGCGCGCGGCGTCTTCACCAAGCGCCCCACGCACGCCGGCGGCGAGGTGCTCATGGCGCGCACGCCCGTCGCGCCCGCGGCGGAGGGTGTCGCGCCCAAGCAGGGCATGGACAGCGCCGCCATCCTCGCGGAGTGCGGCTTCTCGAACGACGAGATCGAAGCGCTGAAGCGCGACGGAATCACCCGCTGAAGGAATCGCCGTGGACCTGAAATCCCTCATCAAGCAACAACAACAGAAGCTCCTCCAAGATCCGCGCGTCACGGCCCTCATGCAGGACCCGCGCGTGGTCAAGGGCATGATGAAGGCGCTCCAGCTGCGTCAGCAGGCGCAGCAGGTGCTCGAGCAGCGCGTCGAAGAGGTCGCCGGGCAGCTCAACATCGCCACCAAGAACGAGCTCAAGGAGCTCAAGCGCACGCTCCGCAAGATGGAGCGCGAGCTCGAGAAGGCCAAGTCCGAGGTGGCCGCCGCCAAGAAGGCGCTCGCCGAGAAGCCCTCCGAGTGATCGCTCCGAGGCCGCGCGCGACGTGATGCGCGCGGCCTCGTTCCGTCTCGCGCTCAGTGCCGCGCGAGCCAATCCCGGACGAGCGGCCAGACCGTGGTCGGCGCCTCGCGACCGAGCACGAGATCGATGTGGCCGGCCGGGAATTCGCGGTAGGTCTTATCGGTCGAGCCGCTCTTGAGGTACGCCTCCTTCACCGAGTCGGGCGGCGCGAGGCTGTCCGCGGTGCCGGCGATGACCAAGAGCGGGAGATCGAGGGCCTCGAACGCCACGCCGTAGTCGACGCGGCCGGCCGAGCGCGCGAGCGAGACGCGATCGGCGCCCGAGAAGATGTCGAAGAGGATCTGGACGCTCGTCGCCTCGAAGGATTTGCCGAGGAACTCGTGGAGGACCTCGGGCTCCATCGACCCCGGACGCCACCCCTGCACGGCGCCCGGCCAGAACGGGAGGTCGAGCGCGGGGCGGAGCCGATCGAGAAGATGGCGCCCGACGAGGTGCGTGGGGAGGAGCGGGTTGCGGTCGAAGACGCCCGTGAAGCGCACCGTCGCGAGCACGCGCGCCAGGTTGCGGAGGAAGGTGTTGCCGAGGCCGAAGTTGAAGGGCGAGCCGATGCTCACGAGCCCGCGCAGCTTCTCGCGGAGCGGGGCCGCGGCGGCATAGGCGATCATGCCGCCCATGGAGTGGCCGATGAGGAAGCCGCGCTCCTGGCCGCTGAGCCGGAGCGCTTCGCGGAGCACGAGCGGGATGTCCTCCTGGACGTACTCGTCGACCGTGCGCGGACGCGACTCGCTGAACCATCGCGAGCGGCCATGGCCGCGCAGATCGACCTGGAAGACGTCCCAGCCCTCCGCGGCCAGGTAGGCCGAGAACGAGCGCCGCTCGAGGTGCCACGTGTAGCGGTTCTGGGCGAAGCCGTGCACGAGGAGCAGCGTCCCCTTCGACTCGTGCGGCGGAGGGAGACGCTTTCGGACCATCCCGAGCGGCTGGCCGGGCGTCATGATCACGTCCTTCACGAGGACGACGCGGCGGTCGCGGTCGACGGTCTGTTCGACGGTATCGGTGCGGAGGATCATCGGAATTCCCGGGGGCCGCGTCGGCGACGGGGCCCGCCCCAGCCTACAGGTCGATCGACTCCACGGGGAAGTCACCGAGCGACTCGCCGAGGAAGCGGCTCGCCACGATCGAGAACGCCCCCGGCTGATCGGTGACGAGGACCTCGAGCCCTCGCTCGCCGCGCGAGGAGCGGAGGCCCCTCTCGTCGAGGAGCCGATCGAGCTCGAGGGCCGTGGCCGCCGCGCTGTCGACGACGGTGACCTCGCTCGGGAAGAGGCGACGCGCGACGTCGCGGATCACGGGCGCGAGCAGCGGGTAGTGCGTGCAGCCGAGCACGAGGCTATCGATCTCGTGCGGGACGAGCGGCGCGAGGTAGCGCTCGGCGACGCGCTCGGGGACCTCGCCTTCCACCCAGCCCTCCTCGGCGAGCGGCACGAAGAGGGGCGCGGCCTGCGTGACGACCTGGAGCGAGGGATCGACGGCGCGGAGGGCGCGCTCGTAGGCCCCGGACGAGACCGTGCCGGAGGTCGCGAGGACGCCCACGCGCCCGGAGCGGCTCGCCCGCGCCCCGGCCCTGGCGCCCGGCTCGATCACGCCGAGGACGGGGATGCCGAGCTCTTCTCGGAGCGCCTCGAGGGCCACGGCGCTCACGGTGTTACAGGCCACGACGAGCATCTTCACGTCGCGCGCGACCAGCTGCCGGGCGCAGGCGAGCGCATATTTCACGACGGTCTCGGCGCTCCGGGTCCCGTAGGGCACGCGGGCCGTGTCACCCAGGTAGATCAGGCGCTCTCCGGGGATGCGCTCGCGGATCGCGTGGACCACGGTCAGGCCCCCCAATCCGGAGTCGAACACGCCGATGGGCTCGTCCATGGCCGCCGAGCATAGGGCGCGGGTCGCATGGGGGCCAGGAACCGTCGCACGAGACTTCAATACGGTACCCCAAGTGCTCTATATTGGGCCTGGCGATGAGCTTCGCGCCGACACGTCTGCGTTTGCTGCTCGACGACGCCCAGCGAATGCGGACGGCCGAGCGGTTCCGCCAGCTGGGCGTCGAGGACGACGAGAGCGCCCGCGTCGCGCTCGTCTCCGTCGCGAGCGAGGGCGATCTCGCCCGCATCGAAGCGTCGGCCTCGGACGGCCTCCTCGTCGTCGCGGCGCTCACGGCCGAGTCGCGTGAGCTCTTCGGCGAGGCGCTCGATCGCGGCGCGATCGACGCGATCGAGATCGACGCCGACCTCCCCATCCTCCGCGGACGGCTCCGCCAGGCGATGCGCATGGCCGCGCTCGAGCAGGAGCTCGTCGCGGAGCGGGACGACGGCGCCTTCGTCCTCGAGCTCACGCAGACGCTGAGCTCGGCGCTCGATCTCCGCGACATCCTGCTCACGATCGTGCGGCGCATCGCGGAGAAGATGGGGGTCGAGCGCGTCTCGGTCGTCGTCGCGCCGACCGAGAGCCGCGCGTCGTCCGTGGGCTACGTGCTCGTCACCAGCGACGACGACCACCTCGCCGACCTCGCGGTCGACCTCGACAAATACCCCGAGATCCGCGCGGTCCTCGAGACCGGGGAGCCCCTCTTCATCCCCGACACGTCCACGCACCCCCTCCTCGACGGCGTGCGCGAGGGGATGGGCGACGTCCCCTTCGGGACGATGCACCTCTTCCCGATGGTCTCGGAGAAGAAGGTCCTCGGCGTGCTCTTCCTCCGCTCGCCCGCCGAGCGCGGCATGCTCGACGAGCGCTCGATCAAGGTCTGCCAGACGATCGCCAACGCCACGGCGGTGTCGCTCCGCAACGCGCGGCTCCTCAAGGGCCTCCGCGACCGCTCACAGCGCGCCGCCTACGAGCGCTACGAGGTCGAGCAGCGCCTCCGCGCGATGCAGCGCTACGCCAATCTCTTCGCCAACGCCGCGGAGGGCATCGCGGGCGTCGACTCGTCGGGCAACCTCGTCTTCGCGAACCCTCGCGCCATCGCCCTCACCGGACGCGACGAGAGCGAGCTCTTCGACCGACCGCTGAACGAGCTCCTCCACGAAGACGATCGCGAGACGAGCCTCGAGATCTGGCGAGGCTTCAAGCGCGGCATCTACCCGCGCGCGGTCGATCTGCGCCTCGTCGTGCCCGGGCGCGAGGATCCCGTCGTGTGCAGCTGCTCCTTCGCGCCTCTCCCCGAGGAGCCGGGGATCGTGATCATCTCCTTCATGGACGTGACCGAGCAGCGGCGTACCGAGGCCGATCTCCTCAAGACGATGGAGTTCCTCGAGTCGCTCGTCGAGGCCTCGGTCGACGGCATCATCGCGGCCGACATGACCGGGACCATCATGCTCTTCAACCCCGCGGCCGAGCGCATGTATGGCTACGCCGCCGAAGAGGTGATCGGCAAGATGAAGACGACGGCGCTCTATCCGCCAGGGGGCGCGGCCGAGGTGATGCGTCGCCTCCGCTCGCCCGAGTACGGCGGCGTGGGGCGGCTCGTGCCCACCGTGATGGAGGCGATCAGCAAGACGGGGGAGTGGATCCCCGTGCAGCTCACGGCCGCGATGATCTACGAGAACGGCGAGCCCGTCGCGACCTTCGGCATCTTCACCGACCTTCGCGAGAAGATGCAGGCCGAGCGCAACCTCGCCGAGGCGCAGGCCAAGCTCGCGCAGAGCGAGAGGCAAGCGCTCGTGGCCGAGGTGGCCGGCGCCGCCGCGCACGAGCTCAACCAGCCGCTCACCACCGTGATGGCGTGCGCCGACCTCCTCGTGAAGACCGTCACCGACGTCCCCAAGATCGATCGCGCCGCGCGCCTCATCTCCTCCGAGGTCCAGCGCATGGCCGACATCGTGAAGAAGATCGGCTCCCTCACGCGCTACGAGACCAAGGACTACGTCGGCGAGCAGCGCATCCTCGACCTGGATCGCTCGTCGATGGCGAGCGAGCCCCCCGCACCCCACGGAGAGACCGATGAGCCCTGACGAGGACTTCGGCGAGGGGCTCCCCGAGGTGCGTTACAGCGGTCTCTTCGAGACCGGCCGCGCGCTCTCCCCACTCGACGAGGAGGAAGTCGAGCTCTCCCCACCCTCGTTCTCCGCCATCCGCGACGCCATCACACGCCTCGACTCGGCCGTCGAGCTCGGCGTCAACGGCGACGATCTCGAGCTCTTCGTCTGCGACGTGTGTCGGCGCTGCTTCCCCGGCCGCACACCGTTCTTCCTCCTCGACGACGCGCCCGAGCGGCCTTCGCTCTCCCGCGCCTCGGCGGAACGCCACGGGGTCTCCGACGCGATGCTCGACGAGGCGGGCATCGATCTCGTGGAGACCTACCAACCCCGGGACGAGGCGAGCGCGTTCGGCTTCGACGTCCCCATCCAGAGCGAGGGGAAGCTTCTCGGCGTGCTCTCGCTCGAGTATCCGGGCGCGACGGTCGTCTACGACGACGATCGCGAAGCGCTCGCGATCATCGCGCTCGCGATCGGCTCGGCCCTCTCGCGCACCCGCGCGAGCGACGAACGGAGGCGGCTCGTCGATCAGCTCCGGCACCAACAGAAGCTCGCCACCATCGGACAGTTCGCCGCGAGCATCACGCACGAGATGAACCACCCGCTCACGACCATCTCGGTGTACTCCGACCTCTTGCTCCTGCGCGCCCACGATCTCCAGCGCGACGAGTGGGAGACGACGCGGCTCACGCGCATCGCCGCGGCCGCGGCGCGCATGCGCGAGTTCGTCAAGGACCTCGTCGAATACGCGCGGCCGAGCGCCAAGGAGCGCGTGCACGAGTCCCTCGAGGCGATCGTCCAGCGCTCGCTCGCGATCTGCGAGCCGGTGGTCTCGAGCAACGGCGCGACGGTGGAGGTCCTGATCGAGCCGGAGGTCGGCGCCCTCTACTGCGTCGCGAGCCAGCTCGAGCAGGTCTTCGTGAACCTGGTCTCGAACGCAGCGCAGGCCTTCGACGCGCAAGGCGGGCGGATCCGCATCTCGGCCAAGCGCGAAGACGATCGCGCGCGCATCCGCGTGGAGGACGACGGCCCCGGGATCCCCGAGGCGCATCGCGAGGCCATCTTCGAGGCCTTCTTCTCCACGAAGGGGCCGGGCGTCGGCACCGGCCTCGGGCTCTCCATCGTCAAACGCATCGTCGAGGACCACAGCGGGACCATCGCCGCGGGCGTCGCCGAGATCGGCGGCGCCGCGTTCGAGATCGTCCTCCCCGGCCTCACGCGGCGGTGATCAGGGCATGATCTCGACGCGGAGGATCGAGCCGCGCAGCTCCACGCGGTAGACGGGCGTCCGTCCCGGCACGAAGCGGAGCTCGAGCTCGGCCGCGCCGTCGAGGTTGCGGATCGCCGCGTATTCGACGTCGGGGTGGTTCGCGGCGATGGCGCCGGCGCGGCTCACGGAGCGCCCACCGAGGACGCGGATGACGACGCCGTCCTCGATCTCGCTCCCCTCGAGCCGGGTGGCCGCGCTCTCGAGGACGAGGTCGAAGATCATGGCGTTGGGCACGTGGCTCGCCCCGAAGCTCGTCGCCGAGGAGGTGGTCTCGGCGGACGGGCGCGCCGCTTCGTCGCTCGCCTCGGCCACGCGCTCGGCGGGGAGCTCGGTGTCGCCGGAGCGGAAGAGCAGCCCTGCGCCGAAGAGGAGCGCGAAGAAGACGCCGATGCCGACGACGAGCTGCGTGCGCGAGCGCGAGCGCGCCTCCATCGGCACCTCACGGCCAGCCACGCGCCGCTGCGGACGGCGGGGCGGGAGCTTCACGTCGCCGCGCTTCTCGCGGAGGGTACGCGGCAGCGCGTCGCCGAAACGCCGGACGCGTGTGACTCCGCGCGACGCCGCGCCGCGCGACGCAGCGAAGAGGCGCGAGGTGACGTCGCCGGTCTTGGCCTTGGTGGTGTGGAAGAGGCGCCGGGCGATGGGCGCGGCCTTCTCGAGGAAGGCGAGGAACCACGCGCGGAGCTGCACGAGGAGCGGGCGCACGCGCGCGAGGCTCTCGCGGAGGAGCTCGATGGGGGCCTTGTCGTCGTGGGCCTCGCGGTCGCCCGGGCGTTCGACCCAGGTGCCGACGTGCGCGTCGGTCACGGCCGCGTGGAACGGCGAGTCGTCCCCGACCTCGGCGCGCGGCGGGGTGGCCATCCGCGGCGATTCGATCACGACCTCTTCGAGCGGGAGCGGCGCGATCGAGGGCGCGTGCGCGACGAACGCCTCGGGGCGCGCGCGCTCGGACACCGGCTCATCCACGAACGCGGGCGCGGCCGCGGCCATGCGCTCGGCCGCAGGGATCGGCGCGACGCGCGAAGGCTCCTCGCGGTCGTCGGTCTCCTCGACGGCGAGGGTCATCACGAGGCGGGGCATCTCGCCGTCGACGCGGAGGTCCACGGCCGCGACGAGGCCCTCGCGGCCGTCTTCGAGGCGGACGCGGCGGCCGAGCGTGAGGAAGTCGAGCGATTGCTCGAGCACGACCAGATCGCCAGCCTCGTGCACGAGCTCGGCCGTGAGGCCCTGGGCGACTCCGTCGAGCTCGATCTGCACGAGGCGCGAGGTGAATTCCTCCGCGGCGGGCTCGGGCTCGGGGGCGGCCTCGACGGCGCGGGGCGCGGCCTCGAGCGCAGGCTCGGGGAGCTCCTCGACGGGCGTACGTCGGGTGCGCTCCACGGTCGCGACCGAGCCGATGAGCCGGTCGAGCTCCTCGGCCGAGTGTCCGTCGAGCGAATCGAAACGGAGGCCGAACGCGCCCTCGTAGGGGCCGGCCTCGTCGGCCCACACGACCTCGCCGCGCGCCTCGATGGGCGTGCCGTCGGCGGGGTTGCGGAACCGGCAATGGAGGCGGCTGCCGATCTTCGGCAGGAAGGCCGAGCGGAGCCCGAGGCCTCCGGGGCCGAGATCCCAGGCGTCAGCTTCGAAGCCTCCGGGGAGCTCGTCGTCGCCGAGCTCGACGGGGACGCCCAAGAAGGGGACCCGCGGGCTTCCCGTGTGGCGTCTTTCGATGCGTTCCATGACGAACCCTCCAAGCGGCGAGAGGCCGCTCCCTCGGAGCCAAACCGAAGACGGAGCCGGGCGTCCAATTTTCGGCGAAGCGCCGCTTCCTTGACGCTTTGTGAGGAAGCCCGCAGGCTCGGGCCGACATGGCGATCCGCCTCGTCGTGCACGGCCCGAGCACTGCGCTCTCCTCGCCCCCGCGGGCGTTCGTCTTCGATCAACCGCGCATCACGCTCGGGCGAGCCGCGTCTGCCGACGTCCCGCTTCCGCATCCGTCCGTGAGCGCGGTCCACGCCACCATCCAGGTGGAGGGCACGAGCTACGTCCTCACCGACGAGGGCTCGACGAACGGCACGCGCATCGACGGCGTGAAGCTGCCGCCGATGCGGCCGAAGCGCCTCGCCGACGGGAACCTCCTCCAGCTCGGGGCCTTCGCCGTGCGCGTGGAGCTCCTCGCCGTCGCCCCCGAGCTCACCGACGCGAAGACCGCCGCGAGGGCCGCGCGCGCGCTCCTCCTCGACGCCCTCGACGCGCGGGGGAAGCGCCCCGCCGCGCCCAAGCTCGTCGTCCTGGGCGAGACGCCGCGCGAGCTCTCGCTCGAAGGGCTCCCCTTCCCCGTCACGCTCGGCCGCGATCCCTCGGCGCACGTCCTGCTCGAAGATCCCTCCGTCTCGCGCGTCCACGCCAAGCTCGTCGACGAGGGCGATCAGTTCGTCGTCATCGACGCCGGCGGCGCCAACGGCATCCTCGTCGATGGGAAGCCCGTCTCGAAGCGGAGGCTCCGCACGGGCGACGTCTTCGCGCTCGGCCAGGTGCAGCTCCGCTTCGTCGATCCGCTCGAAGAAGAGCTCGACGCCCTCCGCGCCTCGCCCGACGAGGTGGGCGAGCCGCCCTTGCCCTCGACCGACGGCGTGCCCGCGCGCGAGCCCGAGCCGCCCGCGCCCGACGCCGCCGAGCCGCCGATCGAAGCGCCCCCCGTCGAGGCCCCGCCCAAGTGGGAGCCGCGGCGCCCGGCCGCGCCCAAGCCCGCGCCACGGCCCGCCACGGGCACGAGCGACGCCGTGGTCTTCATGCTCGCCGGCGCGATGATCGCGCTCAGCCTCGTCGGTCTCTACCTCCTCTTCGGCGATTTCTGAGCGAGGGACTCCCCGCCTTGCGGCACGTCACCCTCGCGTGATTACCTCCAGCGATGAATCGCTCGGCGACGTCGCGCGTCCAAATGGGATTCGCCATGCGCTCCATCGTCTTCGCCCTGCTCTCGGCGTTCGTGCTCGCGGCCCCGGCGCACGCCGCGCCCGACTCGTCGCAGGCCGAACCCAGGGAGCAGCTCGACGGCCTCATCCGCTTCCTCGCGGCGAAGGAATACCGCCACGTGGGCAAGGTCCTCTACAACCCGAGCCTCGCGTCGCCGCAGACGGTCGTGCACGACCTCGTCCTCCCGGCGGGCCGCTGCTACGTGGTGGCCGCGCTCGCGCCCGCCACGGCCGACCTCAACCTCACGGTGCTCGCGCCCAACGGCCGCGCCATCGCACACGACGTGCGCCGCGACGCGCACCCGAACGTGCGCTTCTGCACGCGCTACGCCGGGCGCCACGCGCTCCGCCTCCAGATGGCGCGCGGGAGCGGCGGCTACTACGTGGCCGTCTTCGAGGGCCCCGCGCACGTGAACCCGCGCGTCGCGTCCTTCTTCGACGGCCGCGAGCCCCGGCCCGAGCCGCAGGTGAAGGCCGCGAAGATCGATCGCGCCACGCGCGCCCGCTACGACGCGCTCTCCCGCGCCCTCGTCGCCGAGGGCTACGGCACGGTCGGCCCGATCCAAGGGCTCGACCTCGGGAGCGCGCGCGCGCGGGAGTTCAAGCTCAACCTCCGCCCCGATCGTTGCTACGTCTTCGCCGTCCTCGCCGGCCAAGGCGTGAACGAGGCGAACGCCACCATCCTCACCGACGAGGACGAGGAGGTGGCCAAGGGCGAGGCCTCGGCGCGCGACTCGATCGTCCGTTTCTGTCCGCCCCACGAAGACGAGTTCTCGCTCCGCGCGCAGATCCTGAAGGGGCGCGGCGCGATCTTCGTCGCCGGCTTCCAGCGCGCGACGGACGGCGCGCGCGCCAGGAAGGAGCCCAAGGCGCAGGTCATCGCCGCGACCTCCACCGAGAGCGCGCCGCTCGAGGAGGCCTACGCCGTGCGCGCGGCCAACCTCACGGCCCGCGGCTACGTCGTGCTCGGCTCGACCTCGCGCGGCGAGATCGAGCAAGGCGAGCGCGGCCGATACGGCTTCGAGCTCGAGTCCGGCAAGTGCTATGCGATGCTCGCCGTGGGCGGCGAGGGCGTGGCCTCGATGCGCTTCCAGGCCGAAGACGAAGACGGCGGCCTCCTCGACCGCGACGTCGAGAGCGGGCGCGCGGCCGTCGTGCGCTTCTGCCCCGAGGCGACGGGCAAGGTCTACGCCGTCGTCCACGTGACCCACGGCAGCGGACCCGTGATGGTCGGCGCCTTCGCCTGGCCGCGCGGCACGCGCGGTCCGTTCGGCCTCGCGGGCGTGATGTACGTGCGCCTCGCGGAGATGATGCAGCTCCTCGAGCTCGAGGGGTACGAGCCCAGCCTCGACTTCTCGCCGCAGCGCGGGACGCTCGATCGCGAGGGCACCAAGGAGACGCACCCCGTCCGGCTCGAGGGCGGCCGCTGCTACGCGCTCGTGGCCGTGGGCGACGAGCACATCACCGATCTCGGCCTCGAGCTCGTGAAGGACGGCCAGGTGATCGTCACGGACCTCTCGCGCAACGCCTTCCCCTCCGTGCGGCACTGCCCCACGGAAGGCGGCGAGCTCGAATTCGTGGTCACCGCCAAGCGCGGCCGCGGCGACTACTTCTACCAGCTCTTCGAGCGGGCGCCGGAGTGATCAGCGGTTCCGCTCGTAGAGGAGGCGGAGACCCTCGAGCGTGAGGTCGTCGTCGACCTCGTCGATCACCTCGGTCTCGGGCTCGATGAGGTGGGCGAGGCCGCCCGTGGCGATGACGGCCTTGGCGCCGCCCATCTCCTTGCGCAGCCGCTCGACGAGACCCTCGACGAGGCCGACGTAGCCGAAGACGATGCCGCTCTGCATGGAGTGGATGGTGTTGCGACCGACGGCCTTGGGCGGGCGCGCGATCTCGGCCCGCGGGAGCTTGGCGGCGCGCGTGAAGAGCGCCTGGGCGCTGATGTTCATCCCCGGTGCGATGGAGCCGCCGAGGTACTCGCCCTTCTCCGAGATGCAGTCGAAGGTGGTCGCCGTCCCGAAGTCGACGACGATGCAGGACGAGCCCACACGCTCGTAGGCCGCGACCGCGTTGACGATGCGATCGGCGCCGACCTCGCGCGGGTTCTCGTAGAGGATCGGCATCCCGGTCTTGATGCCCGGACCGACCACGAGCGGCTCGTGATCGAAGGCGCGATCGATCGCCTCGACGAAGACCTCGGTCAGCGCCGGCACGACCGAGGCGATGATGCTCGCCCGGATGGACGAGCGCTTGATCTCGGCCAGGTGGAGAAGGCTCGAGAGCAGGACGAGCGTCTCGTCTGCGGTGCGGCCCTTGGCGGTTTCGATTCGGAAATCGTGGACGAGCTTGGGGCCCTCATAGACCCCGAGCACGGTGTGGGTGTTCCCCACGTCGACGACGAGTAGCATCTCAGCCTCGCACGCGGAGCGAGAGGCTCCGCTCGACCAATCCCGCGAAGGTCCGCGGGCGCGGCGTGTTTAGCACGCCTTCGGTCACGGCGACGGGGCCGGACGCCACGACGGGCGGCGCGTCGACCGGCTCGGCGGCCACGGGAGCGGCCGGCGGCGGGGCGGTGACGGCGACGTCGGTCTCGATCGCCGGCGAAGCGGGCGGCGGCGCCGTGACGGCCGTATCGGTCTTGGCCACCACGGGCTGGGGCTTGGGCGCCGCGGGGGCCGGGCGCACGGCGGGCGCGACGGCGGGCGCCGCGGCCACGGGGGCCGCCACGGCGACGCGAGGTTTCTTGCGGTTCTCCTGGACGCGCGCGAGGAGGGCTTCGAGCTTCTGCACCTGGGCGTTCACGCGGCACCTCCTTCGGCGAGGAACGCGACCACGTCGGCGATCCCGCGGGCGTCCTTGGCGCGGGCGGCGATGGACGCGCGCTCGCTCGGCGAGACGACGAGGTGGACGCCGCCGACGGAGACGAGCGCGACCTCGCGCTCGACGATCGCGGAGACCAGGCCCTCGAGGAGCGCGCCCGCGCGCTCGCCCGTAAGACCGGAAGGCGCCCCCTCGAGGCCGAGGGCGAGCGCCGGCCCCCAGGTCTCGGCGCGGAGCGTCCCGAACCCGGCGCGGCCGAGGTGCCCGCTCGCGTGGTGCACGGCGATCTCCGGGCTCGCGTCGTCGGGGAGCCCGGCGCGGACGGCGGCGCCGAGGGACTTGCCGAGGGCGCGGAGGACGTCGGAGGCGGCTTCACCCGCCGCCGCGAGGAGCGATTCGAGCGCGCCCTCCGAGAGGAGCACGGCGCGGCCCACACCGTCGAGCGAGACGGCGCCCTTCGAGACATCGAATCGGACGGTCTGAGCGGGATCGAACGAAGACGCGGACATGGGTCCTCCGGAGGATGGGTGTAGAGGGTCCGGGGCTTTTCTGTCAAATCTGTCGTCGGCGTACGCGCGAAATTCCGCGGCGCGCCACCCCGAGATGCCGCGCCCGCTCCTCCTCTGCTCGCTCCTCTTCGCGCTCGCCCCTAGGGCCGACGCCCAGGCGCCCCGCCCGCGAGGCGAGCCGAGCGCCGTCCGAGGCCTGGTCGGGAGCCTCGTCCAGCGCGTCTGGGGCGGCCCCCGCGTGGACGCGCCCGTGCCCTCGCGGAGACCTGACGTCCCCCTCGCCTTCGTCGCCCCGGACGACGCCTTCGCCGTCCACGCGCCGGAGGACGTCGACGCCACGATCCTGCTCCGCGCCGCCGAGACGCTCGCGCACGCGCGCGACGAGCTCCGCCGCCTCGGCTGGGGCGAGCCCCTAGCCGACGGCGGCCGCGGCGGGACCATGGGCTTCGACCTCTACCTCGTCCCGGGCGAGGCCGAGGCCCGCGGCGAGAGCGACGGCCTCGACACCTCGGGCACGCTCGACGCGGCGTTCGCGCACGCCGTCGTCGGCCTCGAGGTCGACGCGCTCGAGCCCTGCGTCGTCGACGCCTACGCGCAGGCCACCCTCCTCGGCCTCGACCCCGCCGAGAGCCCCCGCGTGCGCCGCGCCTTCGCCGCGTGGATCACGTACCGACTCACCGGGCGCGCCGGCTGCGACGACGCGATCGACGCCTGGCAATTCGAGCCCGAGGCCGGGCCCTTCGAGGAGACGCTCCTCGACGGCGCGGGCGGCGCGCTCTTCCTCGAGCTCCTCGACGCGCGCCTCGACGGCGAGGGCCGCTTCCCGCGCGAGCTCTACCAGCTCCTCCGGCAGCGGACCTGGGAGGGCCGCGGGCTCCGCGCCTCGCCGGACGTGTGGGAGTCCATCGAGGCGATCGTGGAATCTCGCGGCGGGCGCTTCGTGGATCTCCTCGTCGACGTCTCGGTCGCGCGCGCGATGCCCTCGCACCGCGCGCCCGAGCCCGTGCTCCGCGCGCTCGCCACGCCGCCCCGGGTGATCTTCCGCGGCGCCCCGCGCGCGCTGCCGTGGTTCTCGCGCGCGAGCGACCGCGGCGTCTCGGCCGGCGGCGCGGCCTACGCGCTCGTCGACGTCGCGCGGTTCACCGAGGGGCAGGCGCTCTCGATCTGGCTCGACGGCGAATACGGCGTGCGCTCCTCGCTCGTCGTCGTCGCCCTCGACGGTGAGGGGCGTGAGCTCGCGCGCCGGGGCTCGCCGCCCGGCGGCACGCTCCACCGCGCCTTCGTGCCCTTCGTCGTCCCGGAGGGCGCGCGCACGCTCCTCCTCGTGGGCGCGGGCCTCGGCTTCGAACGGCCCGACGAGGACGTCCCGACGCCCGTCGCGCGGCGGATGCGCTTCGCGATCGACGAGGCGAAGTCGCCCTAGCGGCGGCGACGGCGGCGACGACGGCGAGGCATCGCGTCTTCGGGGAGCTCGTCGGGCGCGGGCGGATCGATGGCCCAATCGGGCACGGGCTCGCCCTGGGCCATGCGGTCGATGACGTGGAGCGCGGCGCCGTCGGCAAAGAAGTCGCGGCGGACGAGGCTCGAGAAGCGGCCCGCGCGGAGGCGCTTCTGCACGAGGACGATGGTGGTGATCCGATCGCGGAGGCGGCGCGGGAGGGCGAGGCGCTCGCTCGGCTCGTCGAGCACCTCGGCGATGGCGGCCGAAGGCGCGAGCCCCTCGGCGAGCTTGGCCTCGTAGGCGCCCGAGAAGAGCGCGGCGAGGAGCACCGCGTCGCTCGGCAGCTCGCCGTCGGCCCGGAGCTCGTCGATCATGCGGAGCCGCTGGAAGACCAGCTCGCTCGCGTCGTTGCGCGGGTCGAGGCTCTCGGCGAGGCCGGGGAGGACCTCGCCGAGCACGCCCATGTCGAGCGTGAGGAAGATGGAGCGATGTGCGGCACCGCCGCGGAGGAGCCGGAGGAGCTCCTCGAGCACGCGGGGCTTGGCCGCCTTGGCGAGCTCGCCGCGGTGATCGAGCACGGCGCGGTAGACCTCACGGTCGATGCCCATGTCGAGGCGCGCCGAGAACTTGATGGCGCGGAGGATGCGCACGGGATCCTCGCGGAAGCGCACGCTCGGATCGCCGATGGTGCGGACGATGCGCCGCTCGAGGTCGGCCATGCCGCCGACGTAGTCGATGACCTCGCCGCGGCGGATGTCGTAGAAGAGCCCGTTGATGGTGAAATCGCGCCGGAAGGCGTCCTCGTGCGGCTCCCCGAAGTGATTGTCGTGCCGGATGAGGAGATCGTCGTCGTCGCCGTCGTCGAGCGAGAGCCCGTCCTCGTCCTGGCCGGGATCGCGACGGAAGGTCGCGCACTCGATGATCTTGCCCTCGGAGAAGAGGATGTGCGCGAGGCGGAAGCGCCGGCCGATGACGCGGCAGTTGCGGAAGAGGCGCTTCACCTCGCCGGGGCGCGCATCCGTCGCCACGTCGAAGTCCTTGGGGCGGCGATCGAGCAGCAGATCACGCACGCCACCTCCGACGAGGTACGCGATGTAGCCATGACGCTCGAGTCGTCTCAGCACCTTGACGGCATCGGCGTCCATGTACTCCGCAGGGAGGGCTCGGCGATAAACGGCAGGGCTGGGGATCGTTCCGATGTCGGCCGTGCGATGGTGTTCTTGGAAGTCGGAGCCGGTGTCCATGGGACGCCGTATGGGTGGGGGGACCGTTCGTCGCGCCCTTGCCTCAACGCAATTTCGCGGTCGGTGTGTAGCAACATGTGCATCCGAGGGCAATTGCACAAGGCCTTTCGGCATGGATGACGAAAGGATCGACCTTTCGGCCGTGCGCGATACGATACGGCCGATGAAAGCCTCGGCCCTGGACCTCGCGGGACGCGTCCTCGTCGCCGGATTCGACGGAAGAGAAGCGCCGGCCTCGGTCCTGGCCGACCTCGCCGGCGAGCGGCTCGCCGGCGTGATCCTCTTCCGCCGGAACGTGGGGAGTCCCGAAGAGGTGATGCGATTGAACGCCTCCCTGATCGAGGCTTGTCCCGAGGCGAGCCCGCCGTTGATCGGCGTCGATCAGGAGGGAGGGCGCGTGGCCCGGCTCGGCCCGCCCGTGGTGAAGCTGCCCCCCATGCGCCGGCTCGGAGAGCACGACGACCTCGCCCTCACGGCCCGCGCGGGTCGCGTCCTCGGCGCACAGCTCGCCGCCCTGGGCTTCTCCATGGACTTCGCGCCGGTCCTCGACGTGGACACCAACCCCGAGAACCCGGTCATCGGCGACCGCGCCTTCTCGGGCGATCCCGAAGCCGTCGCGCGGCACGCCCTCGCCTTCTCGGACGGCCTCCTCGGAGCGGGCGTCGCGAGCTGCGGCAAGCACTTCCCTGGGCACGGCGACACCGACCTCGACAGCCACCTCGCGCTGCCCCGCCTCGCGCACGAGCGCGCGCGACTCGACGCGGTGGAGCTCGTCCCCTTCCGCGCCGCGAGGGGTCGCATCCCCGCGATCATGACGGCGCACGTCGTCTTCGAGGCGCTCGATCCCGGCGTCCCGGCCACGCTGAGCCCCATCGCGCTCCGCGCGCTCCTGCGGGACGAGCTCGGCTACGACGGCGTCATCATCAGCGACGATCTCGAGATGCGCGCCGTCTACGACCACTTCGGCGTCGCCGAGACCGCCGTCCGCGCCGTCGAGGCAGGCTGCGACCTGCTCCTCGTCTGCTCCAAGCTCGACGAGCTCGAGGTGGCGCGGGAGGCGCTCGCCGCGCGCGCCGAGGCGGATCCGGCCTTCGCCGCCCGCCTCGAGGACGCCGCCGAGCGAGGCCTCGCGCTCCGCCGGCGCTTCCGCCCCCGCGTCGACGCCGCCGCCTTCGAGGCCACCCTCGCCGAGGCCGAGGCCCTCACCGACATGCTCGCGCGCTTGTGAGCCCGCGCGAGGCGACTTAAAGAGCGGCCCATGACCGGTGCGTACCGCATCCACAGCTGGAACGTGAACGGGATCCGCTCGTGCTCGAAGAAGGGCTTCGTCGAGTGGCTCCGCACGCACGGGGGCGAGATCGTCTGCCTCCAGGAGACCCGCGCGCACGCCGAGCAGGTGCCCGAGGAGGTGCGCGCCATCGACGGCTTCCACACACACTTCGTCTCCGCCGAGCGCGGCGGCTACAGCGGCGTGGGCATCCTCTCGCGGCGGCCGTTCGACGCCGTCGAGACCTCGCTCGGCGAAGCGCGCTTCGACTCGGAGGGGCGCCTCCAGTTCGCCGCCTTCGGCGATCTCCTCCTCGTCAACGGCTACTTCCCCAACGGGAGCGGCAAGGATCGGAGCAACGATCGCGTCCCGTACAAGCTCGACTTCTACCGCGCGCTCTTCGATCGGCTCGAGCCCGAGCGGAAGAAGGGCCGGCCCATCCTCGTCCTCGGCGACTTCAACACCGCGCACCGCGAGATCGACCTCGCGCGCCCAAAGGCCAACGAGAAGACGAGCGGCTTCCTCCCCATCGAGCGCGAGGAGCTCTCCCGTTGGCTCGACTCGGGCTGGACCGATACGTTCCGTCACGTGCGCGGCGACGAGCCCGGCCACTACACGTGGTGGAGCCAGCGTTTCGGCGTCCGCGAGAAGAACATCGGCTGGCGCATCGACTACGTCCTCGCGTCGCCCGGCGCCCTCCCCTACGTCGAGGATGCCCACATCCACCCCGAGGTGAAGGGCAGCGATCACTGCCCCATCTCGGTCGACGTCTCCCACAAGATCTTCGGAACCTGACCACTTGACGATCCACGGCAACCTCACGGGCCTCCGGGCGAGCGACCTCAAGGCGCTCGAAGACCTCTACACCAAGCGCGTCCCGCTCGACGTGCTCACCACGCACGAGCTCGCGCGCACGCTCGCCAAGTTCAGCCACCAGACGGGCCGGCAAGCCGGCGTCCTCGTCGACCGCGCGGGCAAGGTCCACTTCGTCATCGTGGGCGACGCGACCAAGCTCATGCTCCCCGACGTGGGCCGCATGCGCGCGGCCGAGGGCCGCCTCCGTGGCCTCCGCCTCATCCACACGCACCTCTACGACGAGCCGCTCACGCGCGACGACATCGTCGACCTCACGCGCCTGCGCCTCGACCTCGTGGTCGCGATCTGCCTCGCGCCGGGCGAGGATCGTCTCCTCTCGGTCTACTACGGCCACAACGTGCCGGTCCCCGAGGGCTCGAAGCAGCCGGCGGCGCGCACGTTCGGGCCGATTCCCTACGCGCAGATCGACGAGAACCCGGCCCAGCTCATCGAGGGCCTCGAGCAGGAGTTCGCGCGCCTCCGCCGCTCGCGCCGCAAGACGGCGCCCGAGGGCCGCGTGATGCTCGTGCAGGTGCTCACGCGCAGCGAGGCGCGCGTGGCCGACGAGCGCCTCCGCGAGCTCGAGGAGCTCAGCCGCACCGCGGGGCTCGAGGTGGCGGGCAGCGTCCGTCAGGTGCGCGATCGCGTCGATCCCAAGACCGTGCTCGGCAAGGGCAAGCTCGACGAGGTCGTCATCGAGTGCATGAACCTCGACGTCGACGTGCTCATCTTCGATCGCGATCTCACGGCGACGCAGGCGTCGAGCATCGCGAAGCAGACGGATCTCAAGATCCTCGATCGCACGCAGCTCATCCTCGACATCTTCGCGCAGCGCGCCGAGAGCCGCGACGGCAAGCTCCAGGTCGAGCTCGCGCAGATGAAGTACCTCCTCCCGCGCCTCGGGCAGAAGGACGACTCGCTCTCGCGCCTCACCGGAGGCATCGGCGGTCGCGGCCCGGGCGAGACCAAGCTCGAGATCGGCCGCCGCCGCGCGCGCGAGCGCGTGAACCGCCTCGAGAAGGAGCTCGAGACCCTCGCGCGGCAGCGAGAGCAGCGCCGCTCCTCCCGCACGCGGAGCGAGGTCCCGGTGATCTCGGTCATCGGCTACACCAACGCCGGCAAGAGCACGCTGCTCAACACGATGACAAACGCGAACGTGCTCGCCGAGGACAAGCTCTTCGCGACGCTCGACACGCGCTCGCGGCGTTACCGCCTCGCCTCCGGCGAGACCATCGTGCTCTCCGACACGGTCGGCTTCATCCGCGACCTACCCAAGGAGCTCTTCGCGGCCTTCCGCGCCACCTTCGAGGAGGCGGCGGACGCCGATCTCCTCCTCCAGGTGGTCGACGCCTCGGATCCCAACTTCGAGACGCACCTCGAGACCACGGAGAAGCTCATCGACGAGCTCTCCCTGCGGCACATCCCGCGCCTCGTCGTGTTCAACAAATGCGATCTCATCCCGCGCTCGCAGGCCGCGCAGCTCGCCTACGAGCACGACGCGGTGACGATCAGCGCGCTCGACAAGCGCTCGCTGGGGATCCTCGAGGAGCGGATCGCCCGGAAGCTCACCGAGGCGGGGCGCCTCAACCCGGCTTCTCCGTCGTAGGTGGGGGCGGCGGGGGCGCCTTGCGCGCCGCCGCGACGGGCGGCGGAGGCGGGGCCTTGGGCGCCGCGGCGATCGGCGGGGGAGGCGGCGCCTTGGGCGCCGTCGCGACGGGCGGCGGCGCGGGCGCCTTGGGCGGCGGGGGCGGCAAGACGACCAGCGGCTCGGAGGCCGGCGACGGATCGAAGTCCTCGAGGCTGGCGAGGGCGTCGTTCACGAGCGCCTCGAGGTCGAGGCCCCCGTCGAGCTCGAGATCCATGTCGATGTCGATCGCAACGACGTCGTCGCCCGTTCGCGTGCCCTCGGGGCGCGCGCCCCCCAGGCGGCGCTTGGCGCGCATGAGCACGAGCGGATGCGTCCCCTCCTCGATCTGCCGCGCCACGCGGTTCCAATACGTCTCGAGCGAGGTGAGCCGCTGCCGCAGGTTCGCGAAGCGGAAGCGCGCCATGGTCGTGCGCGGCGGATCCCGGAGGAACTCGCGGACGCGCCGCTCCACGTCGCGTCGCTCGGGCCACGGCTCGAGCCGGTCGATGCCACGGAAGTACTTCTCGTAGCTGACCTTGAGGTGGTCGATCTTGCGCTCGAGCTCTTCGAGGCGCTCGAGCTGGGTCTTGGGTTCCATGTTCAGAGCGGCGTGATGCGGAGATCGTCGAAGGCGAGCTTCGCCTCCCAGTCGTTGAAGGCGAAGTGGTCGTGGCCTCGGCCGCGGAGCGGCTCCGGATCGTCGAAGCGCATGAGCTCGACGCCGTCGACGTGCACGGTGAGGAGACTACCACGCCGCTCGATCGCGAAACGGTAGGTCTTCCCGGGCTCGACCCGGAGCTTGGGCCCGACCACGCGATCGGCGCCGTGCTCGTCGAGCCGCGCCACCACGTTGAGGGAGTTGTTCCACCCCCCGAAGATCACCACGTAGCCGGTGGCCGTATAGCTCTCACTCGTGGCCTTTGAGACGCCGTCGCCGAAGAGCTCCACCTTGATGTCGCCCGAGGCGCTCTCGCTGCGCACGGTGAATTCCACGCGGACGTCGTCGGGCAGGCGCCGCGCGAGCCAGAGCGGGCGGTTGCGGGCGCCCTGCACACGGAGCTCGCCGTCGACGATCTTGTACACGCCTGCGGGCGCCGTGCTGCGGTAGGCGTCGCCGATCGCGTCGCGCTCGAAGTCGTCGAAGAAGCCCTCGCTCGGCAGGGCCGGATCGCCGAGCGGCGTGCACGCCGTGGCCCAGAGGAGCGAGGCGAGCGCCGCGCAGGTTCGAACGTTCATCGAAATTCGTCGTCGATGCATCCGTCCTCGTCGAGGTCGGTTCCTTCGGGGGGCGCTTCGTCCGGACACAGGTCCTCGTCGTCCATGATGAAGTCGCCGTCGTTGTCGGGGTCTTCGCAGCCGTCGTCGTCTTCGAAGCCGTCGAAATCCTCCGGGAGGAGCGGGCATTTGTCCACTGCATCCGGGATACCGTCGCCGTCTTGGTCCTTGGTCTTGCGGGAGACCACGAGGCCGAGCATCGCCCGGGCGAGCGGGGCCCCGGCGCCATCGGTGAAGCCGGTTCCGAAATAGCCGTGGATGGTGACCGGCCCCACACCGTAGGCGACGCCGATCTCGCCCTCGACCGGGGTGGTGAGCACGCTCGTGAAGGTGCTGGACCCGCGGACCTCGAGCTTCACCGTGAGGTTGGGCACCATCGGGATCGGGAGCCGCATGCCGACGCCGAAGAGGAAGGCGTCGTCGAAGCGCTCGTCGAAGATCATCCGGTCGTTCGGGCGGAACAGCCATCCGAGCGAGAGCGAGAGCCCCGCGCCAGGCGCGAAGTAGTAGTCGAGGTGGGCGAGGAGATCGAAGGTGGGCTGGTTCTCGCTGGCGAACGCCCGCGAGCTGCCGACGGGGATCGTGGAGCCGAGCTCGAAGGCGAGCCCCGCGCCCACCGGCGTGACGCCAGGCACCTCGGACCTCCGCCCCGCCACACGCGCGCGCGCCGAGAGGCGCGGATCGCTCATGCCGGCCCTCGACACGTCGCCCGCGTCGATCGACGGACCGCGGTTCGCCAGGACGAGCGGCACGTCGAGGTGGAGGGCGCCCCAGCGGAAGAGGCCGAGCACGCCCGCGAAGCGCGCGGAGAGCCGGTGATCGATCTGCCGCGAGGCACCCGACGGGTCGATGGTGACCAGGCTCTCGTAGGTGTAGTCGAGGAAGACGCCCGCCCCGCCGAGGAGGTGCCCCGGCGTGGTCGCGCCCGGGAGCGTGAGGAAGCCCTCGGTGTCGGCGGTGGGGCGGAAGGGATCGAGGTTGGGCCTCCGCCCGACCTGCGCGGACGCCGTCGCCCCCGTGGAGAGCAGGGCGAACACACATCCCAGGACCGCGATCGAACGGAGACTCACCATGACCGACATCGGCAGACTAACAGCGCCGCACGCCTCACGGACAGGTCAACGGTCGTCCACCTGGGTCTTTTGAGCGCCTCATAACCTGCTATCGTCGGCGGTCATGAGCGTGCCCGAATCGACCGAGAAGCCCGTCGAGGAGAACGCTCCCTCTGCGATCGACGCGCGCCTCGGCGCCGTCATCGACGGCCGCTATCGCATCACGAGCCTCCTCGCGACCGGCGGCATGGGTGCGATCTACGAGGCCGAGCACATCGCGCTCGGCAAGACGGTGGCGCTCAAGGTCATCCTCCCGGAGTACGCCGGCAACGGCGAGGTGCGCGCGCGCTTCGAGCGAGAGGCGATGGCCTCGAGCAAGCTCCACCACCCCAACGTCGTGAGCTCGCTCGACTTCGGCTCGCTCGAAGACGGCTCGGCCTACCTCGTGATGGAGCGCGTGCCCGGACACGCGCTCAGCGAGATGCTCGCGCACGGCGCCGTCTCCTATCGGCGCGCGATCCACATCGCCACGCAGATCGCCGACGCGCTCGTGGCGGCGCACGCCGAAGGCATCGTCCACCGCGATCTCAAGCCCGACAACGTGATGCTCGTGCCGCGCGAGGACGGCACCGACCTCGTGAAGGTCCTCGACTTCGGCATCGCGCGCGTGAGCGACGAGCACAAGTCCACCCCCGGGGCGGGGCTCACGCAGGTGGGTACCATCGTCGGCACGCCGGGCTACATGTCGCCGGAGCAGGCTCTCGGGGAGCGCGTCGACTTCCGCACCGACCTCTACGCGCTCGGGGTGATCCTCTGGGAGATGATCGCGGGAAAGAGCCTCTTCGACGGCGAGCTCAGCGAGATCCTCACGCGGCAGCTCGGCGACGACGTCCCCTCGCTCCGCGAGGCGAGCGACGACTCGTCGATCCCGGCGGCGCTCGAGGACCTCGTGCGGAGTCTCCTCTCGTCGAAGGCGGCGGAGCGCCCCGAGTCGGCCCTCGCCGTCCGCGACGCCCTCACCCAGATCCAGCTCAGCGGCGCCCGTCCGGGTGACCCCACCCCGCTTCCCTTCACGCTCTCGCGCATGAGTCTCGAGGACGCCGCCTCGCGGATGCCCGCGTCGTTCGGGGCGCTCGCGAGGCCATGGGTGATGCTCGTGACGATCGCGCTCGCCATCCTCGCGGGCGGGATCTTCGTCGGCATCTGGCTCGCCGATCACTCCCCGCGCCGGAACGTGCCCATCGACGTCGACATCCCGGCCGAGATCGTGGAGGCCATCGAGGTCGTGCTCCACGAAGAGGACCGCGCGCTCCGCAAGGAGGCGGCGCTCCTCCTCCTCCGCCACGAGCCGGGCACCGAGGTGCCGCCCTTCGCGCGCGCCGTGGCGCGCCTCGAGAACTCCCAGGGCTGCAAGCCCATGACGGCGGCCATCGTCGAGATCGCCCGCCTCGGTGATCCGCGCGCCCTCCCGGCCATCGAGCGCCTCGACGCGACGCCCGCGAACGGCTGCGGCCCGAAGCGCGACAAGGACTGCATCGGCTGCCTCCGCGAGCCCATCGCCGAGGCGCTCACACGCCTCCGCAATTGATCCGGCGCACGCGAGGGATCAGCGCGAGCGGAGACCGCGACGCGCGGAGACGGCCCGCGCGTGGGCCTCGAGGCCTTCGAGCCGGGCGAGCCCCTCGAGGAGATCGGCCTGCGCCTCGATCGCCGCGGCCGAGTACTTGATCACCGAGGTGCGCACGACGAAGTCGTAGACCCCGAGCGGCGACGAGAAGCGCGCGGCGCCGCCCGTGGGGAGCACGTGGCTCGGGCCGGCCGCGTAGTCGCCCGCGGCCTCCGGGGTGTGGTCGCCGAGGAAGGCCGCGCCCACGGCGTGGATGTCCTCGAGCATCGCCTCGGGATCGGCGACGGCGAGGCAGAGGTGCTCGGGCGCCATCGCGTCGGCGATGCGGGCCGCCTCCGCGCGATCGCCCGCGACGAAGATCTCGGCGTGCCGCTCGAGCGAAGCGCGCGCGATCTCGGCGCGCGGGAGCTCGGCCACCTGCCGCTCGAGCTCGCGGGCGACGGCCTCCGCGGTGGCCACGTCGATCGTGACGAGCAGCGCGTAGGCGTCCTCGTCGTGCTCCGCCTGCGAGAGGAGATCCGCGGCGACGACCGCGGGATCGGCGCCCTCGTCGGCGACGACGAGGATCTCGCTCGGGCCGGCGATGGAGTCGATGGAGACGTGGCCGTAGACGAGCTTCTTGGCGCAGGCCACGTAGAGGTTCCCCGGCCCGACGATCTTCTCGACGGGGCGGATGGTCTCGGTCCCGTAGGCGAGCGCGCCGATCGCCTGGGCGCCGCCGGCGTCGAGGATCTCCGTCACGCCCGCGATCTCGGCCGCGGCGACGATCTCGGGCGTGGGGCGCGGGGTGGCGAGCACGATCCGGCGCACGCCCGCGACCTTGGCGGGGACGGCCGTCATGAGCACGGTGGAGGGATAGCGCGCCTTGCCGCCGGGGGCGTAGACGCCGGCCGAGGCGACGGGGCGGACGCGCATGCCGAGGCGCACGCCGTCGCGCTCGAAGCCGAAGCCCGAGTCGACCTGGTGCTCGTGATAGGCGCGGATGCGCGCGGCGGCGCCTTCGAGGAGGGCGCGGACCTCGGCGGGGCAGCGGGCGCCGATCTCGGCGTAGTCCGCGATGGGGCGGAGCGGCCGCTCCACGCGGGCGCCGTCGAAGCGCTCGGTGTACTCGGCGAGCGCGGCGTCCCCTCGCGCGCGGATGGCCTCGAGGATCGCGCGGACCTGCGGCTCGACGCGGGCGAGGTCGGCCTCCCCCCTGCGCGAGAGCGCGGCGAGGCGCGCGTCGTACTCCTCGGTGCCACGGACGTGAATAGGGACCATGGCCGTTCGTCTAGCACGGGTGTCGCGCATCATCACCAGGCCAACCATGGAAAGCCCCCCGCGCGGCCAAAGGTTTCCGGTGAGCCGTCGTACGTGGATCGAAGGTCCGATGAACGAAAGAGCCGTCCTCTTCGCCCTCGTTTGTCTGCCGCTCCTCTCGGGGCGCGCGTGCGGCGGGCTCGATCAAGAACCCGAGGCGCGCGTCGAACGAGGGAACGAGACGCTGATCGTGTCGGGGGAGGTCCTCTACCGAGAGCGCATCCTCCTCCCGCCAGGGGCGGTCCTCCGGATCGTCCTCGAGGACGGACGCGGCGAGATCCTCGCCGAGACCTCGAAGGAGCTCGCGGGCTCGCCGCCCTACGCCTTCGAGGTGTCGATCGACGAGTCGAAGGTCCGCGAGCCCCGGGACGTGCGGCTCCGCGCCGAGATCCTGCGGGACGGCGCCCCCTTCTTCACCTCGCGGGAGCCCGCGCCGGCCTTCGACGGCGGACGGCCGCGGCGCGACGTGGAGATGACGCTCGTGATGGCCCCCCACTGATCGCGCGCTTGCCCTGGCACGCGATGGAGGGTCACACTCGGGCCTCCATGGCGCTCCGCCTCCACAACACCCTCTCCGGCCGCAAAGAACCGTTCACCACGCTCGTCCCGAACGTCGCGAACGTCTACGTCTGCGGCCCCACGGTCTACGACTACGCCCACCTCGGGCACGCGCGCTGCTACGTCGTGTACGACGTCCTCGTCCGCCACCTCCGCGAGACGGGTTACGAGGTGAAGTTCGTCCGCAACTACACCGACGTCGACGACAAGATCCTCAAGCGCGCCGCCGAACGCGGCGAGAGCCCGCGCGAGCTCTCCCAGCGCTTCATCGACGCCTTCGCGGAGGACATGGCGCGCCTCCACTGCCTCACGCCCGACGTCGAGCCGCGCGTGAGCGAGCACATCCCCGAGATCATCGCGCTCATCGAGAAGCTCGTCGAGCGCGGCCACGCCTACGTGAGCGACGGCGACGTCTACTACTCCGTCGAGTCCTTCCCGGACTACGGCAAGCTCAGCCATCGCAGCCTCGACCAGCTCAAGGCCGGCGCGAGCGAGCGGCTCTCCGACACCGAGCAGGCGCGCAAGAAGCACCCCGCCGACTTCGTGCTCTGGAAGGGCGGCGTGCACGAGGGCGCCACGTGGGAGAGCCCCTTCGGCCCCGGCCGCCCTGGCTGGCACATCGAGTGCTCGGCCATGTCGATGAAGCACCTCGGCGAGACGCTCGACCTCCACGGCGGCGGTCTCGACCTGGTCTTCCCGCACCACGAGAACGAGGTCGCGCAGAGCGAGGGCGCCACGGGACGCTGCTTCTCCAATTGCTGGGTGCACAACGGCTTCGTCGAGGTCGACAAGGAGAAGATGAGCAAGAGCCTCGGCAACTTCTTCACGGCGCGCGAGCTCTTCGAGCGCCACGAGCCCGAGGCGCTCCGCTACTTCGTGATGACGGTGCACTACCGCGCGCCGCTCTCCCTCGACTGGACGCTCGACGACGAGGGCAAGGTCTCGGGCTTCCCCTCCATCGAGGAGGCCGAGCGCCGCGTCGAGTACCTCTACCGCACGCGCCTTCGCCTCGAGTCCATCCCCGAGGCGCGCATCAAGGAAGAGGAGGCGCCCTTGCCGGACGAGCTCGGCAAGCTCCGCGAGCGGCTCCACACGGCGCTCGACGACGACCTCAACATGCCCGTCGCGCTCGCCCACGTGGCCGACTTCCTCCGCGCCACGAACGAGCTCGCCGATCGCGCCGCCACCAAGAAGGGCACGGTCGCGCGCTCGGCCATCGAGGCCGCCCGCGAGGGCTTCGAGCTCCTCGGGCGTTGGCTCGGTCTCGGCACCGAGACGCCGTCCGACGTCCTCGACCGCATCCGCGCGCGCCGCGCCCGGGCCCTCGGGCTCTCGGGCGAGGCCATCGAGCAGAAGATCGCCGAGCGCGCCGAGGCGCGTGCGCAGCGCGACTTCGCCCGCGCCGACGCGATCCGCGACGAGCTCGCCGCGCTGGGGGTGGAGCTCCACGACGGGCCGAACGGCACCACGTGGACGATCCCCTGAGCGCCTGAGGGTTCAGCCGCCGGCGATCCCGCGATCGGCCGTCATCTCCCAGGGGCGCGTGCCGAGCACGTCCTGATCCCAGGGGAGATCGATCGCGAATTCGCGATAGACCTCGGAGTCCTCGCCCACGCAGGCGCGCAGGGTGTCGAGGGCGTGGAAGAGGACGATGTTGGCGCGCTGGGCGGCGTCGGAGAGCGCGAGCCTCGCGGCGTCTTCGGCGTCGGAGAGACACTCCTCGGTGGCGGCGGCCGCCTTCGCGAGATCTTCCTCGACGATCCTCGCGAGCCGCTCCTCGCCGGGCTCGGAGCGGAGGAGCGAGACGATCTCCTGCGCGTAGGCCACGAGGCTCTTCCCGCCGCGGGGCGGGAGCTCGCCCAGGCGATCCATCGCGCCGGGGACCAGCAGGATGGCGACGGGGCGCCAGCGCTCGACGAAGCGGGAGAGGGTGCGCTCGCACTCTTCGCCGCGGCGGCGCGCGCGCGCACGCCGGTAGTCTGCCCACGCCGTGTTCAGCTCGTCGGCGCAGTGCACGACCATCGAGCGGACCGCCTCGAGCGGCGGATGATTCTTGGCGTGTGTCGAGACCACGCGGACGAGCCGATTGATCTCACGGCGCGTCCATTGGTGCGCTTTGGCCGGCATGAATTCCCCCCTGAAAACCGATCATGCTCCCGCCCGTCGTTCCCCCAAGGGGCGGAAGTGTGTCGCTCACTCTAACGGAGCCTCGACGAGAAATGTAGAGGCCCCGGGGGTGGAACGCAGGTGCGGAAATCGCCGGCGGGTTTCGAGAGGAGGCTCATGAGGCCTCCGGCGGCGGGCGGTGGCCGGCGTCCCGTCCGCCCACGTCGAGCTCGACGCGCCCTTCGCCGAGCACGGCGTGCACGACCGAGATCGCGCCCTTCCCCAGCTCCATGGCGAGGCGCTCGGCCCAGGTGTCGGTGCACATCACGAAGACGCCGGCGCAGCCCGGGTGGAGCGCCTGCCGCATCCAGCGGAGCGTGTCGGAGGGGACGCCGGCGAGCTCGCGCACGACGCGCTCCTCGAGCTCGCTGGCGTGATCCGTCGTGAGGAGCCCCAGGAAGCCCGCGACCACCGAGACCGCCTCGTCGTCGTCTCCTTCGACGCGCGTGAGCACGAGCCTTCCGTCGTGTCCCCGGGAGACGACCGCGGACGCGAGCCGCGGGATCCGGTGCATCCCCATCAGCGCGTCCACGGCCTCCTTGGCCGCGTTGGCGCGCCGGACGTCCTCGTAGGCGGCGTAGAGCAATTCGAGATGACTCGACATACGTGCCCATACGGGCGCCGGGCGGGCCCCCTTCCCCAGCGCGGGAGGCGACGGCTTCACAACGGGGGGAATCGGCTTCAAGCTAGGGACCTGGATGGACTCGGCCTCTCGCGACCGCGACCGCGCTGCCATCGAGCAGACGCTCGCCTCCGCGCTCGCCTCCCTGGGCGGTGAGATCGACACCATCGAGAAGAACCTCCGCAGCACCATCGAGCCGCGCTCCCAGGCGGTCGACACGGCGCGGCTCGAGAGGCTCCAGAGCGATCTCTCCGCGGGCGCGCTCCGCTTCGTCCCCGAAGCCGAGCTCGGCAAGGGGGGCATGGGGCTCGTCTACCTCGCCGAGCAGAAGGCCCTCGGACGCAAGGTCGCGCTCAAGACGATCCGCCCCGACGCGGCCGATCCGCGGGCCGTCGACAAGCTCCTCGCCGAGGCCTGGATCCACGGCGCCCTCGAGCACCCCAACATCGTCCCCGTCCACGACATCGAGCTCGACGAGGGCGGCTGCCCGCGCGTCGCGCTCAAGCGCATCGAGGGGCGTCATTGGGGCGAGTACATCGCCGATCCCGAGCGTGTCGCGACGCGCTTCCGCGTGCACGACATCCTCGAGTGGAACCTCCGCGTCCTCTCCCAGGTCTGCCAGGCGATGCACTACGCGCACTCGCGTGGCTTCATCCACCGCGACCTCAAGCCCGAGAACGTGATGATCGGCGAGTTCGGCGAGGTCTACGTAGGCGACTGGGGCCTCGCGCTCTCGCTGCGCCCCGATCCCGGCGGTCGCTTCCCGCACGTGGGCGAGGCCACCGAGATCGCGGGGACGCCGGCGTACATGGCGCCCGAGATGCTCGGCGGCGCCAACCACCAGCTGAGCGAGCGCACCGACGTCTACCTCCTCGGCGGGATCCTCTTCGAGATCCTCACGGGGGAGCCGCCGCACAACGGCTCGACCCTCAAGGAGATCTTCCACAGCGTCGCCCATTCACCGCCGGAGCTGCCCGAGGGCGCGCCCTCGGAGCTCGCCGCCATCTGCAAGAAGGCGCTCGCGCGGGATCCCCACGATCGCCACGAGAGCGCCGAGGCCTTCCGACTCGAGCTCGAGGAATTCCTCCGGCACCGCGGCTCGCGGCAGATCGCGCACCGCGCCGAGCGGCGCCTCGATCGCCTCCACGGCGCCGTGCGCAGCGGCATCGGCAGCACGCGCGAGGGGCGCGATCGCATCTACGCGCTCTACATCCAATGCCACTACGGTTTCCGCGAGGCGCTCCGCGCGTGGGAGGGCAACACGCGCGCCGAAGACGGCATGCGCCGCGCCGCCGCGCTCATGATCGAGTGGGAGCTCTCGACGGGCTCGCCGGAGTCCGCCGCGAGCATCCTCGCGGGGCTGAAGAATCCGCCGATCTACCTCCGCGCGAAGGTCGAGGAGGCGCTCGAACGGAAGCGCAAGGAGGACGCGGCCCTCGCGGCGCTCAAGGGCGAGCACGATCCTTCCGTCGGCCGGGCCACACGCTACGTCCTCGCCTCGATCTTCGGCGTGCTCTGGACGCTCCTGCCGATCGCCACGCACTTCCTCGACGCCGACGGCGCCGCCGGCCACTACGGCACGCTCGCGATGACCGGCGCGCTCCTCCTCCTCGTCACGGGCGCGGTCTTCTGGGCGCGCGACTCCCTCGCCACGAGTCGCTTGAACCGCACGCTCGCCATGGTGGTCCCCTTCACCTTCGTCTCGATGGCCTTCTTCTGGATCGGCGGCACCGCCCTCGGGCTGGATCCGCAGGCCGTCCAGGTGATCCACGTCTTCTTGTGGTTCGCGATGGTCGGCGTCGTGGTCATCACCACGGAGAAGGGCTTCTACCCCACGGCCCTCGCGCTCCTAGCCGCCTTCCTCTACGCCTCGCACCGCCCCGAGCACCGGCACCTCGCGATCGCCCTCTCGAACTTCGTGCTCACGGTGAACGCCCTCTACCTCTGGCGCTCGCCCGCGCCGGCGCGCGCGCCCTCCCCGAGGGCCCTCGGGCGACGAGACGAGCAGTAATCGCCCGCCGATGGTAGGCTCCCCCCACGAATGTCCCAGACGCCGCAGCCTATCGCGCAAGGAGACCTTCAAAAAAGCCCGTTGGCCCACATCGTCGCGAGCCTCCACCGGAGGGCAGCGACAGGCACCCTCGTGATCTGGCCCGAGTCCGGCCAGGGCGGGCAGGATCGCGTCTACTTCGAGGCTGGCGTGCCGGTCGCGGCGCGCGCCCTCGACCCCTCGATCCGCAGCGTGACGACGCTGCTCGAGCGCCTCGCCGATCGCGCGCGCGGCGCCTACGCGTTCTACGGCGAGGACCTCGTGGGGAGCCGCGAGCTCACCGGGGCACCGTCGCCGACGACCCTCCTCCGCGCGCTCGTCCACGCCACGCACCGCGAGGACGGGCTCGAGCGGCTCCTCGAGCGCCGAGGAGACTCCATCCTCCGCGTCCGCCGCGGCCTGACGCCGGCATCCCTCGGCCTCGATCGCGAGGAGACCGAGGCCCTCGACGTCCTCCGCGCCGCCCCGACCACCGCGGCGCAGTTCATCGAGCGGAGCGGGCGGGCCCACGTGGCGCGGCGCCTCCTCTACCTCCTCGAGCTCGTCGACGGCCTCGACGTCCTCGATCCCGCCTCGGTCGCTTCCGCGCCCTCCTCCAACCCGCCCCCGTCGGCGTCGAGGAGCGGAGAGTGGACCGCGCGCCCCGCGCACACGACGCCCGAGCGCCCCATCTCCAGCCCCGGGATGCGCGCGGCCGGCTCGATCGATCGCCCCGCCTCGAACCCCGCGATGCGCGTGCCCCTCGACTTCCCCGAGCCGCCGGCGAGCCTCCCCGAGGCCGAGCGCGCCCGGTGGGAAGAGCTCGTCGCGCGCGCCAAGGCCGAGGACGCGCAGAACCACTACGAGCTCCTCGGCGTGGCACCGAACGCCGACGCGAACGAGATCGAAGCCGCCTTCGTGCGCCTCGCGAAGCTCGTGCACCCCGACCGCCTGGGCCCGCACCTCGCGCCGCTCCGGCGGCACGCCGATCACCTCTTCCGGCGCGCGACCGACGCGCGGAAGATCCTCATCACGCCCGAGTCGAGGGCCGAGTACGACCGGCAGGTGGCCGAAGGCGGGGGCTCGCCCGCCTCGGAGCGGCGCGTGCGCGAGACCGTGGAGGCCGCCCTCGACTACCAGAAGGTCGACCTCCTCCTCCGCAAGCGCGCCTACGACGCCGCGCTCGCCATCATCGACCGCAACCTCGAGCTCAGCCCCGACGTCGCCGAGTACCCGGCGAAGAAGGCGCAGGTGCTCTTCCACCGCGACGGCCTCGACGCGCGCGAGCCCCGGGAGGCGATCCTCGCCCTCCTCGATCGCGCGCTCGCCCTCGATCCCAAGCACGAGCTCGCCAACTTCGTGAAGGGCCAGGCGCTCAAGAAGCTCGGCGATCCGCGCACGGCGCTCGCGCACTTCCGCGTCGTGGTCGAGGTGAACCCGCACAACATCGACGCCGCGCGGGAGCTCCGCCTCGCCTCCATGAAAAAGGGCGAGGCGAGCGAGAGCCTCCTCGGACGCCTCTTCAAGAAGAAGAGCTGAGCCGCCACCATGCGCGGGCGTTCCCCGCCAGTCGGCGCCGCGATCCCCCCTGCGCGCGCTCGCGCGTCGTCTGGCATCGGGCGTGCAGATGGGGGCGGCATGTTCGACGCCCAGCACCCCATCGGTCCACGAGAGCGGCTCGCGCTCGAAGGCGCGGCCGCGCTCAGCGAAATCGAGCTCCTCGCGATCGTCCTCGGGACGGGCGCCCGCGGCCTCCCCGTGCTCGAGCTCGCGAGGCGCCTCGTCCACGAGAGCGGAGGGCTCCGCGGCCTCGCGCGCCGTGGGCTCGGCGAGCTCCGCGCCGAGCTCGGTCTCGGTCCGAGCAAGGCCGCGCGCCTCCTCGCCGCCTTCGAGCTCGGGCGGCGGCAGGCCGCCGAGCCGCCCGCGCGCCGCGCCCGCCTCGGCTCGAGCCAGGACGTCGTCGGGTGGCTAGGCCCGCGCTACGCCGAGGCCGAGGTGGAGCACTTCCTCGCCGTGCCCATGGACGCCCGCCACCGGCCGATGGGCCTCTTCGAGATCGGCAAGGGCGGGATGACGAGCTGCGCCGTCTCGCCCGCCGACGTCTACCGCCGGATCCTCCGCGAGGCGGCGCCCGCCGTGATCTTCGTCCACAACCACCCGAGCGGCGCCCCCGATCCGAGCCCCGACGATCTGGCCCTCACCGACCGCCTCACCTTGGCCGGCGATCTGCTCGGGGTGCAGGTCCTCGACCACGTGATCCTCGCCAGGGAGGGACATTTCAGCTTCCTCGACGCCGGGCTGCTCGGCACGAATCGTCCCTCCCACCACGGTGGTCCCCGTCCGACGGCCTCCGCGGCCTTGACTCGCCCCCGGCGGCGTGCTTAGGTCTCGGCCCTCTATTTCCTGGAGACACGACCGTGAAGCGGACTTATCAGCCCCACCGGACTCGCCGGCTTCGTACGCATGGCTTTCGCGCGCGCATGAAGACGAAGGGCGGACAAAAAGTCTTGAACGCTCGTCGCCGCAAGGGCCGCGCGCGGCTCACGGTCTCCGTCTACAAGAAGTGATTCGACGTGCCCCTTGGGCGCGCTTCGGACCAATCGCTCTCAAGGGACGATCGGCTGCGGAAGCGCGCCGAGTACCGTGAAGCTCAACGGAGCCGGCATCGGGTCCACACCCGCTCGTTCCTCATCGTCCTCTGCCCGCGTGACGATCGGCGGACCCGTCTCGGAATCACGGTCACCAAGAAGGTCGGGCACGCGGTGCATCGCAACCGGATCAAGCGATGCGTCCGCGAGGCGTTCCGTCGCAACCGCGATCTCTTTCCCGCGGGCTTCGACGTCGTCTTCATCGCCAAACAGGGCGCGCGCATCGAAGGGACGGCGCAGATCGTGGCCGAGCTCGAAGCAGCCGCGCCCGCCATTCGCAAGCGCGCGCAGGAAGCACGCCTGGGGCTGGACGAGCCGAGCCGGGGGTGACACCCTCCGCGCTCGATCCGGCCCGGGTGTCGGTCAAAAGGCAGCTCGATGAACGAGGATTCGAAGAGACCTCTACTCACCCTGGCCATTTTCAGCGTCCTCTTCGGCGTGGGGTTCCTCCTGCTCCAGTTCGTGCCGCCCAAGCACGATCCGGACGCCCCGGCCGACGAGAGCCCGTCCCTCGTCGCGGAGACCGACGTCGAGACGCCTCCGAGCGTGGAGGAGGCCGAGCGCCTCGTCCTCGAGACCGACGAATTCCGCGCGGAGTTCACAGGAGCGGGCGGCGGCCTCCGCTCGTTCACGCTCAAGAAGGAGCGGTTCCAGGTCGACGGTGAGCCCGCCGAGCTCGTGACGACCTCGCTCCCCGAGTACCTCCCCTTCCGGCAGCTCGTCGAGGGCGCGAAATTCCCGCGCGTGCCGCGCTTCTCCGTGGAGTCGCGCTCGGCCACCGAGGGCGTGCTCCGCGCCGAGGCCGACGGCCTGGCGGTCCACCGCAAGCTCGAGGCCCAGGAGGGTTACCGCATCCTCTCGACCACGCGGATCGAGAACCGCGGCGATCGCCCCCGCACCATCACGCTGGTCGACGAGTCCCACCACTACGTCGCGCGTGCGGAAGAGGAGAGCGCCGGCTTCATCGCGCGTCCCTCCCCCCGGCTCAGCCACGGCTTCTGCCTCACCACCGACGACGACGAGCGCAAGGATCGCGACGACCTCCTCGACGGCTTCACCATGGGCCCGGGTGTCCGCTTCGCCGCGCTCGAGAACACCTACTTCGCGATGGCGATGGTGCCCACCGGGGACGACCTCGGCGTGGCCTGCGAGCTCTCGGCCGAGAACCGCGGCGGCACGATCGACGCCCCGCACGGCACCCTCTTCGAGGCGCGCGTCGTCCGCCGGGAGATCACCCTCGCCCCGGGCGAGTCCGCGCTCGTGCGCACGATGGTCTACGCCGGTCCCAAGGAATTCGGCGCGCTCTCGGCGGCCGGCCACGGCCTCGACGAGGTCGTCGACGTGGGCTGGTTCGGCTTCATCGGCCGCGGCCTCATCTGGCTCCTCAGCTTCATCTACGGCTACGTCGGCGAGTGGGGCCTCGCGATCATCCTCCTCACGCTCGTCGTGAAGATCCTGCTCTACCCGCTCACCGAGAAGAGCTTCCAGAGCATGGCCAAGATGCGGCTGCTCAAGCCGGAGATGGACCGCATCAACGAGCTCTACAAGGACGACCGCGAGAAGAAGGGCGCGGCGATCATGGAGCTCTACAAGAAGCACGGCGTGAACCCCGTCGCCGGCTGCTTGCCGAGCCTCCTCCAGATGCCCGTCTGGTTCGCCCTCTACCAGAGCCTCTCGACCAACGTCGAGCTCTACCACGCGGCGGGACTCTGGTTCGACGACCTGAGCGCGCCCGATCCCGGCCTCTTCGGGATCTCCCTCATCAAGCCGCTCCCGCTCCTCCTCGGCGGCCTGATGATCGTGCAGCAGCGGCTCTCGCCCGCGGCCATGGACCCGGTCCAGGCCAAGGTGATGATGGTGGTCATGCCGGGCATGATCACCCTCTTCATGTACTTCCTCCCGGCGGGCCTTTGCGTGTACATGGTGACGAACTCCGTGCTCGGCATCGCCCAACAGCAATCCATCCAAGTGCGCCTCGAGCGCGCGGCGGCTCGCCGCGGCGAGGACGCGGTGGACTCGAGCACCGATTCATCGAGTGAAGAAACACCCGCGGCGAACGATGGGCCGCGGCCTGGCAAGGCGGGACGTAAGATCGCCCGCGGCAGCAGGAGGCATCGTGGCGGACGACCGTGATCAAGCTCCCCGCGAGGGAGCGCTGCTCGTCGACGACGACGAGAGCCGTGAGCGCAAAGCGAAGCGCTCGCGCGACGACGACGAAGCGCTGGCCGACGAGGCGGCGAACGTCCTCGAGGACCTCCTCGACATCATGGACATCGACGCGGACGTCCACATCCGCGAAGACGGCGACCGCATCGTCCTCGACGTGCGGGGCCCCGAGGCGGGCCGGGCCATCGGCAAGAAGGGGCAGACGCTCGACGCGCTGCAATTCCTCCTCAACCGCATCGTGAACCGCGACGCGGACGAGCAGCGGCACATCATCGTGGACTCCGGCGACTACCGCGAGCGCCACGACAAGAGCCTCGCCAACCTCGCCGAGCGCGAGGCCAAGCGCGCCATCCAGTCCGGCCGCACGATCACGCTCCAGCCCATGAGCGCGCGTGATCGCCGCGTCATCCACCTCTCGCTCGCCAAGTTCGAGGGCGTGACCACCGAGTCGAGCGGCGAGGGGATGCGGCGCCGCATCCAGATCATCCCGACCGGCGCGCCGCGCCGCTCGCGCCGCTGATCGGGGACGAGGCCCGGCTCAGCCGTTCACGGAGGCCGGGACCTCGGCCGAGGATGGGAAGCCGGGCACGAGCTCCTCGAGGAGCGGTCCGAGGCCGTCGAGGCCCGAGAGCGCCTCGAGGGCCTCGCCCACGCGCGCGAGGCTCGCGGGGAAGTGCACGAGGAAGCGCGGGTTCTTCCGGACGCGGTCGATGAAGACGAAGCGGCCGGCGTCCTTGAGCTTGCGCTGCACCGTCTGCACCTCGAAGAGCGTGCGCGCCTCGTCGACGTCGAAGCCGCGCGCCTCGGCGTAGCGCTGGATGAGCCGCCGCCGGAACGGCACGTCGAGCTCCACGTACGAGTCGCAGAGGAGCGCGACGAGGTCGTAGATGTACGGGCCCACCATCGCGTCCTGGAAGTCGATGATCACGAGCGAGCCGTCGTCGCGGACCATGAGGTTGCGGCTCTGGTAGTCGCGGTGGACGAAGCCGAGGGGCGCCTCGAGGAGGCGCTCCACCACGCGATCGAAGTGCCGGTCGAGCTCCTTGCGCGCGGCGGGGGTGAGCGCGCCGGTGAGCGCCTCGATCCCCCACTCGCGGAAGTGGTCGAGCTCCCAGCGGAGGAGCGCCCGGTCGAAGCGCCGCTTCTCGACGACCGATCCGGGCGGCGGCGGATAGAGCCCTTCGTGCAGGCGCACGAGGAGATCGACCGCGCGCTCGTAGCGCGCCTCCCGCTCGGCGGGCGTGGCGGAGACGACGGTCGACTCGAAGGTCCGGTCGCCGAGATCCTCGAGCAGCACGACGCGGGCGCCGAGATCGACGGCCTCGACGCGCGGCACGGGGAGCCCCGCCGAAGCCAGGAGGCGCTGCACCTCGAGGAAGGGGAGCTCGCTCGGCCGTTCACCCGCGGTCTTCTCGTCGCTCCCGAGGAAGTCCTCGGGGAGATCCATCACGACGAGGCTCGGCGCGCCCTCGAAGTGGAGCCGGTGGTAGAGGCGGGTCGAGGCGTCGCCGGTCAGCGTCTCGCGCCGATACGGCACGACCTCCCCGAAGATTTCACGGAGCGCCCCGTGGAGCCGGGATTCGTCGAAGCTCAAGCCGTCCTCCTCGGCCGGGCACGCCCCGATCGACGCGCCGCGGCGAACGTTCGTCGCGCACCATACCAAGTCCGCGCCCCCGCGCGTGCGTCTTCGTCGCCGTGGGAATGAAATCATGGGCCGCGCGTTCACGGCCCTGCACGGGTATTGAATCTCGTTGGTGGGCGAATAGACTCGAACCCCCAAAGGGGTCGGGCGACCGCGTCCATACTCTCACAGGCGCCAACTCATCTGCGCGCGATCCAACTAAAGGTCCGTTATGAGCAAAACTTCATCTTTCATCGCGATCCTCATCGCGGCGGTGGGCGGATTCGTCGTCGGCCACATGACCGGGAAGGCCGGTCTCGGCGGCGGTGACTCCACCGCGGGCGTCGCGGAAGAGGGCGACGGGCTCGGTGAGCCCGGTGCCGCCGTGGCCGAGGCCGGCGATCACGTGCGCTTCCGCGTGCCCGTGACGTCCAAGCAGCCCAGCAAGGGTCCGGCCGACGCCCTCGTGACCATCGTGGTCTTCAGCGAGTTCGAGTGCCCCTTCTGCGCCCGTGTCCTCCCCACCGAGGAGCAGCTCCTCAAGGAGTACGACGGCAAGGTCCGCATCGTCTGGCGGAACAACCCGCTCCCCTTCCACAAGAACGCCGTGCCCGCCGCGCAGCTCGCCATGGAGGCGTTCGAGCAGGGCGGCAACGAGAAGTTCTGGAAGCTCCACGACGTGCTCTTCGCGAACCAGCGCCAGCTCACGCGTGAGAACCTCGAGCGCTTCGCCAAGGAGGCGGGCCTCGACATGGCCAAGGTCAAGGAGGCCCTCGACTCCGACAAGCACATGGACGCCATCAAGGCGGACCAGGCGCTCGCGGATCAGATCGGCGCGCGCGGCACGCCCAACTTCTTCATCAACGGCCGTCAGCTCGTCGGCGCGCAGCCGGTCGAGCGCTTCAAGGAGATCGTCGACGACGAGCTCAAGCGCGCCGAGGCCCTCCTCAAGAAGGGCACCGCCAAGAAGGACGTGTACGCGACGCTCCTCCGCGGAGCCAAGGCTGGCGCCGCGCCCGAACCCGCCGCCGATCGTCCGCAGCCCTCGCGCCCGGATCCCAGCGCCGTCTACAAGATCGAGCTCGCCGGCAACGAGCCCCAGAAGGGCCCGAACGACGCGCTCGTGACCATCGTCGAGGTCAGCGACTTCCAGTGCCCCTTCTGCAACCGCGTGAACGGCACGCTCAAGCAGGTCCTCGAGCACTACGGCAAGGACGTCCGCATCGTCTGGTGGAATAACCCGCTGCCCTTCCACAAGGAGGCGGGACCGGCCGCCACGGTCGCCCTCGAGGCGTACGCGCAGGGCGGGAACGACAAGTTCTGGGCGATGCACGACAAGATCTTCGCCAACCAGAGCCAGATCAACCGCGAGAACCTCGAGGCGTGGGCCAAGGAGCTCGGCCTCGACATGGCCAAGGTCAAGCAGGCCCTCGACACCAACAAGTACGACGAGGTCATCAAGTCGCAGCAGCAGAAGGCCGCCCAGGTCGGCGCTCGCGGCACCCCGGCATTCTTCATCAACGGCCGCTTCGTGAGCGGCGCGCAGCCCTTCGACTCGTTCAAGAGCGTCATCGACGAGGAGCTCGCCCGCGCCAAGAAGATCGTCGATGGCGGCGTGCCCCGCGCGCGCGTCTACGCCGAGGCCATCAAGGACGGCAAGACCAGCCCGGTCATGGTCGGCGGCGGTAACGCGCGCCCGCAGCCCTCGGCGCCGGCGCCCGATCAGCGCTACAACATCGCGATCCCCGCGGGGGCGCCCTCCATCGGGCCCGCCAACGCGCCGATCGTGATCCAGGAGTTCAGCGACTATCAGTGCCCCTTCTGCGCTCGCGTGCTCCCGACGATCGACCAGATCCTCGAGACGTACAAGGGTAAGGTCCGCGTCGTCTGGCGTGACCTCCCCCTCGACTTCCACCGTGAGGCGAACCCCGCCGCGCAGGCCGCGCGCGAGATCTACCGCCAGGGCGGCAACGAGAAGTTCTGGAAGTACAACAAGCTGCTCTTCGAGAACCAGCGTGAGCTCGGCCGCGCCAAGTACGAGGAGCTCGCCGCGCAGATCGGCGGCATCAACATGGACGAGTTCCGCAAGGCGCTCGACACCGAGCGTCACAAGGCCGCCGTGGACGCCGACTACCAGGCCGCGCTCCAGAGCGGCGCGCGCGTGGGCACGCCGGCGTTCTTCATCAACGGCCGCCTCGTCTCGGGGGCCCAGCCCTTCGAGTCCTTCAAGGCCGTGATCGACGACGAACTCGAGAAGGCCAAGAAGAAGTGAGCGCCACGCTCCACCGAGCACGATGAAGCCCCGGCCCCGGTCGGGGCTTCGTCGTTTCGGGAGCTCGTTTCGGCGTTTTTTCGTGACCTACCCCCAACTCGTGGCAGTCTGGTCGAAGTGGCCCAAGGGCCCGATCTTCGACGAGGTCGCGAAGTGAAGCGCGTTTCCCCCTTGCTCCTCCTCCTCCTTCTCGGCGCCTGCGGCGGCGGCCCCTCGGCCCCCGCCGAGCCCGCAGCGACACCGGCGCCCGCCGGCGGCGAGGCGGAGCCCGACGGCGCGACGTCGAGCTTCGGGCCCGAGCTCTCGGAAGGAGACCGCGCCCTCCTCGCCCTCCTCGGCGACGAGCCACGCGCCCCGATCCCCATCCTGACGCGCCGTCCGCGCCTGGGTCCGGAGAACGCGCCGATCACGATCGTGCTCTTCTCCGACATGCAGTGCCCCTTCTGCGCGCGCGTGATGCCGACGCTCGAGCGGGTGCTCGCGCACTACGGCGATCGGGTCCGCCTCTTCTGGGCGCACCTCCCCCTCCCCATGCACCCGCAGGCCGACGTGGCCGCGCGGGTCTCCGTGGCCGTCTTCGAGGCCGCCGGCGACGCGGCGTTCTTCCAGTTCCTCGACGCGCTCACCTCCGACCTCGGGGACTTCTCCGACGCGCGCATCGAGGCGCTCGCGGTCGGGGCGGGCGCCGATCCCGACGCCGTCGTCGAGGCCATCGAGGAGTACCGCTTCGACGAGGTGGTGATGTACGACCGCCGCGTCGCCTCGGCGATCGGCGTGCGGGGCACGCCCTTCATGCTCGTCAACGGGCGCGCCATCGCCGGCGCACAGCCCTTCGACGCCTTCGTCGAGCTCATCGACGACGAGCTCCGCGTCGTCCGCGAGCTCCACGCCGCGGGCGTGCCGAGTGGTCGCGAGTACGAGACCCTGGTGCGCCTCGTGTTCGGCCCCGAGGTCGCCGCACAGATGACTTCGGGCAATTGATGGCTCGATCGACGGGCGATTGACACCGTCTCGGGCCCGCACTAGAAAAACCGCTCTAATTTCGGAAGGTTCGAAGAGGATGGCAAAAAGGGGAGCCGCCAAGACGGAAGAGCCAACGAGCGAAGTCGAGTCGCTCTACTTCAAGAGTGACAGCGCCTACCTCTGCCTCGTGCTGAATCGACGCACGCAGTTCATCCGGGTCATCGATTTCCGAGCCGGGGCGCTGCCTTCGAAGCGCCTCTACATCCAATCCGTGGCCAAGCGGGAGGGGGTCCGCAAGGTCATCACCCTCGTCGAGAAGGACGAGGTCTCGAGCTGGACGCGGGTGGGCTTCGTGCGCGAGGGGACGATCCCCGGCTTCTACAAGCGGAGCGACGGTCATCTCTGCGGCTGCGTCATCGACTCCGAGGCTTCGTCCATCGAGGTCACCGACGAGGCCCAGAAGCTCGCCGAGCGCACGATCAACGCCGCCAAGAAGGAGGCGCGGAACATCCCGGACGTGATCAAAGGCGCCACTTGCTACGAGATCGACGCCGTCTACGGGTACGAGTTCCGCGACGAGGCCCTCGCCTCGAACGACGCCCTCCACACCTTCGATCCCTTCGGCCGGGACGCCGAGCGCATCTTCTACCAGGTGACCATGAAGGACACCTCCACGAACGTGCTCAGCGCCGAGTACCAGGATTGCTTCGGCCACGCGCTCGTCGAGATGCTCTACGCACCCGAGGAGCCCAACGAGGTGATCGCCGCCACCGCCGGCCTCCGCGCGCTCTGCGACGACCTCACGGCGCGCGGCATCGTCGCGGGCTTCTCGTTCATCCCCGTCGACGACGTGGAGACCAGCACGGCCTACATCGCGGCCGGCTTCCGCAAGACCGGCCTCCTCGCCGAGGGCATCCTCGTGCGGGGCGAGCGCAAGGACGCGATCCTCTACACGCGCAAGCTCGCGAATCCGGGCGAGGACGAGCCGCTCGAGGGCTGAGCCGAGCGCGCGCCACGCCAGGAGAGGCCCCGTCGCCATCGACGGGGCCTTCGTCGTCTCAGGGCGTGCACTCGCCCGTGAACTCGATCGCGCCGATGGTCGGCGTCGCGCTCCGCGTGCGGCCGTAGAAGTCCGTGGTCACGGAGGGAATCGCGAAGCCCCCCCGCGCATACGTGCAGGGCACGCCCTCGGCGAGGCCCCAGTCGTTGTTGGCCATCGTGCCCGGCAGCAGGTCGGGGCCCGTGAAGTCGGCGAGCGGCGAGCTCGCGGCGAGATGGTTGGCCGAGACGTTGGAGAGCGCGTTGAGCGCCTCGATCGTCTGGATGCGCGTGCTCCCGTTGGAGAGGAGGGCGAACGGACAATCGAAGAAGAGGTTGTTGCTCAGCGTCTCGAACATGCCGTTCCAGATCGTGCCATCGCCGGTTCGCTGCACGCAGAAATGGCTCGTCTCGTCGGCGAAGATGATGTTGTTGCGGATGTCGGCGCCCGAGTAGGCGTACTCGTACGAGATCCCGTAGGCGAACCCCGTGGCCTCGCCGAGGTAGACGGTGTTGTGGAGGATCGACACACCCTGCGAGCGGCCCGTGAACTTGATGGCGTAGCTCTGCCCGCCCTTCTCTCCCGCGTGGACGAGGTTGTTCACGACACGCGCCGTGAGGCGGGTCCCGCTCGCGCGGAAGTCTTCGACGATGATGCCGGCCGTCCAGGACGTGCTGCGGCCGCCGTGGATCATCGAGCGCTCGATGGTGAGCTTGGGTGCGAGGACGTCGTGGTATTCGGAGCGGACCGCGGTGTATTGGAACGAGGAGTCGTAGTACGGCCGATCGACCCGCACCTCTCGGAGGACCGCTTCCTCGACGTCGTCGAGCCGGATCGCGGCTCCCCCCTGGTACGAGCGCTGGAGGGAGACCGTGACGCGCTCGAGCGTGAGCTCCGGCGCATCCTCGACCTGGATCCCGTGGAGGTACTTCCCGTCGCCGCCTTCCACCACGACGTCGCGGAGGACCGCCGACGTCCGGGCCAACCGGATCCCGGCGACGGCGTCGTCGCTCTCCTCGGCGAGCACGATGCGGAGCCCCTCGAGGACGACGCCGTTCGGCAGGTCGTACGCGACGACCGTCGTGATCGGGGATTCCACCGGATCGACGTCGTCACTCACGCCCCGGCCGAAGATCTCGACGATGCGCGTGACGTAGGTCGCCGGGTCGTAGGTGCAGAAGTCGCTGCTGAATCCCCCGCGGAGCGTCACCCCATCGACGAGGACGATCTGGCTCGGCGTTTCGTAATGTCCCTCGAAATCGCCCGCGCCGAGGTAGATACGGGTGAGGCCCTCGTCGTCCGCCACCTTGGCGAGCGCCGCGACCAACGTGGCCAGCGGCGCGTCGAGGGTGCCCGGGTTCGCGTCGTCGCCGTCGATCGCGACGTAGACGGTGTCGCTCCGATCGCAGGGCTCGACGGGCACCTCCCCGTCTACGTCCACGTCGTCCACGCCCCGTCGCTGCCCCCGTCCGGCGAACCGGCGGCGAACTCGAACTTGCCGTAGTCGTCGAGGAAGACGCATCCCGGCAAGAGGGCAGACGCAACGACCCACGTGACGAGCGTGCGCGCGAAACAAGTCATGCAAGCTCCTCGGGCCGGTACGGACGCCCGACCACGCCGGAGGGTAGTCGATCCGCGTCCCACCTCCAACGCCACCCCTCACGCAATTCGAACGTCGTCGCCCGACGCCGGCCGTGCTCGCGGCCACTCCACCTCGCCCTACGGTTCGGCCACGGCGTCGCGCGTGGCTCCGTGGTAGGCTCGATCCCCTAGCCGAGTGGAACGCCCGTGAGAGAACGACTGAAGGCGCGCATCGCCGCGAAGACCGCGCGGATCGTCATCGTCGGCATGGGCTACGTGGGGCTGCCGCTCGCGCTCCGCTTCGCCGAGAACGGATTCCCGGTCGTCGGCCTCGACGTCGACCCGGAGAAGATCGCGCGCCTCGGCGGCGGCCGGAGCTACATCGGCCACATCCCGGACGCGCGGATCCAAGCGGCGCGCGCTGCGGGGTTCGAGCCCTCGACGGATCACGCGCTCGCGCGTGAGGCAGACGCCGTGATCCTCTGCGTGCCCACGCCGCTCACGCGCCATCGCGAGCCGGATCTCTCGTACATCGACGGCACGCTCGAGTCGCTCCTCCCCCACCTCCGCCCTGGGCAGCTCCTGTCGCTCGAGTCGACCACCTACCCTGGCACGACGGAGGAGCACCTCCGGCCCAAGCTCGAGGGCCGTGGCTTCCGCGTCGGCGAGGACTTCTTCCTCGTCTATTCGCCCGAGCGCGAGGATCCGGGGAACACGGAATTCGAGGCGCGCGCCATCCCGAAGGTCTGCAGCGGCTGCACGCCCGCTTGCCTCGAGCTCGGCGCGGCGCTCTACGGCGAGGTGGTCGATCGGGTGGTGCCCGTCTCGAGCCCGCGCGCGGCGGAGATGACCAAGCTCCTCGAGAACATCCACCGCGCCGTGAACATCGGCCTCGTCAACGAGATGAAGGTGGTCGCCGACCGCATGGGCATCGACATCCACGAGGTGATCCAGGCCGCCGCGACCAAGCCCTTCGGCTTCACACCTTATTATCCGGGGCCGGGCCTCGGCGGGCACTGCATCCCCATCGACCCCTTCTATCTGACGTGGAAGGCGCGCGAGTACGGCATCCACACGCGCTTCATCGAGCTCGCCGGCGAGGTGAACTCCTCGATGCCCGGCTTCGTGGTGTCCAAGGTGACGGCCGCGCTCAACGAGCGGGAGCAGGCCGTGCGCGGGAGCCGCGTGCTGGTGCTCGGCCTCGCCTACAAGAAGAACGTCGACGACGTCCGGGAGTCGCCCTCCGTCGTGATCATGGAGAAGCTCCGCGATCTCGGCGCGGAGGTCGCCTACCACGACCCGCACGTGCCGGTCTTCCCGCGGATGCGCGATCACCACTTCGACCTCGCGAGCGTCGCGCTCACGCCGGCGTCGCTCGCGAGCTACGACTGCGTGATCGTCGCGACGGCGCACGACTGCTTCGACTATGCGATGATCCTCGAGCACGCGCGCCTCATCGTCGACACCCGCGGCGTGTACCGCGACCGCGCGGCGCACGTCGTCCGCGCCTGAGCCCACGATGCCCCCCACGCCCTCGCCCATCGTCGATCGCCCCATTCGCTTCGCCCTCGTGGGTTGCGGGCGCGTGGCGCAGAACCACGTGGCGGCGCTCGAGCGGCTGGGCTCGCGGGTCGAGCTCGTCGACGTCTGCGATCCCGATCCCGCCGCGCTCTCGTCGATGGTCGCGCGCACGGGCGCGGCAGGACACGCCTCGTTCGACGCGCTCCTCGAGCGAACGAAGGCCGACGTGGTGGTGCTCGCCACGCCGAGCGGGCTGCACCCGTCGCAGACCGTCCGCGCCGCCGAGCGTGGCCTCTCCGTGCTCACGGAGAAGCCCATGGCCCTCCGCTACGAGGACGGCCTCGCCATGGTCGAGGCGTGCGAGCGCGCGGGCGTGCGTCTCTTCGTGGTCAAGCAACTCCGGCTGCTCCCGCGGGTGCAGCGGCTCGCGCGCGCCATCCGCGAAGGCCGCTTCGGCCGGCTCCACGTGGTGGCGATCAACGTCTTCTGGACGCGCCCGCAGGCCTATTACGACGAGGCCGCGTGGCGCGGCACCCGCGCGCTCGACGGGGGCGCGCTCACCAACCAGGCGAGCCACCACGTCGATCTCCTCACCTTCCTCGGCGGCCCCGTCGCGAGCGTGCAGGCCCTCACGGCCACGCTCGGCCGGTCGATCGAGGTCGAGGACACGGCCGCGCTCTCCGTGCGTTTCCGATCGGGAGCGCTCGGCTCGCTGAACGTCACGATGCTCACCTACCCGAAGAACCTCGAGACCTCGATCACGGTGCTCGGCGAGCGCGGGAGCGTGCGCCTCGGCGGCGCGGCGGCCGACGTCGTGGAGCATTGGGAGTTCGCCGAGCCCTTCCCCGAGCACGACGAGCGCGACGCCACGCCCGCCGATCTCGGCGGCGGTCACGCGCGCTACTACCAAGACGTCGTCGCCGCGATGCGAGGCGAGCACGAGCCTTCGATCGACGGCCGCGAGGGTCTCCGCTCGCTCGAGATCCTCACCGCGGCCTATCGATCGGCCGACCAGGGCCGTCGCGTCGATCTCCCCTTGGAGGGCGGATGATCCACGAGACCGCCATCGTCGACGAAGGCGCCATCGTCGGGCCCGAGACGCGCGTCTGGCATTTCTCGCACGTGTCCGCCGGCGCGCGGATCGGCGCGCGCTGCTCGCTCGGCCAGAACGTCTACGTGGGCGGCGACGTCGTCATCGGAGACGGCGTGAAGATCCAGAACAACGTCTCGGTCTACGACGCCGTCACGCTCGAGGACGAGGTCTTCTGCGGGCCGAGCGTGGTCTTCACCAACGTCCTCAACCCGCGCGCGGCCGTCCCGCGCAAGCAAGAGTATCGCCGCACGCTCGTCCGAAGGGGCGCCACGCTCGGCGCCAACGCCACCATCGTCTGCGGCGTGACCGTCGGCGCGTGGGCCTTCGTGGGCGCGGGCGCGGTCGTCACCCGCGACGTCCCCGACTTCGCGCTCGTCGTGGGCGTGCCGGCCAAGCAGATCGGCTGGATGAGCCGACACGGCGAACGCCTCGACCTCCCGCTCGAGGGCGAGGCCGAAGCCGCCTGCCCCACGACGGGCGAGCGCTATCGCCTGCGCGACGGTCGTTGTGAGCTCCTCGAGTAGACCATGATCCCCTTCGTCGACCTCAAGGCCCAGCACGCCCTCCTCCGCGACGAGATCGACCGGCGGATGCGCGCGGTGCTCGAACACGGGCAGTACATCCTCGGCCCCGAGGTGCGCGAGCTCGAGGAAGCGCTCGCCCAGCGCACGGGCGCGCGGCATTGCATCACCGTGGCCTCGGGCACGGAGGCGCTCCTCATCTCGCTCATGGCGCTCGGCGTCGGGCCCGGCGACGAGGTGATCACCACGCCCTTCACCTTCGTCGCGACCGCCGAGGTGATCGTCCTCGTCGGCGCCACGCCGGTCTTCGTCGACGTCGATCCCGAAACGTGCAACCTCGACGCGCGCCTCGTCGAAGCGGCCATCACCGAGCGGACGCGGGCGATCCTCCCCGTCTCGCTCTACGGGCAGCCGGCCGACGCGGAGGAGATCGACGCGATCGCCGCGCGCCACGGCCTCCCGGTCGTCGAGGACGCCGCGCAGAGCTTCGGCGCCACCTACCGCGGCCGCGCGAGCGGGAACCTCTCCACCATCGGCTGCACGAGCTTCTTCCCGAGCAAGCCGCTCGGCTGCTACGGCGACGGCGGGGCGATCTTCACCTCCGACGACGCGCTCGCCGAGGCGATGCGCGAGATCCGCGTCCACGGCCAGTCGCGTCGCTATCACCACACGCGCATCGGCGTGGGCGGCCGCATGGACACGCTCCAATGCGCCGTGGTGCTCGCCAAGCTCGGCCGCTTCGACGCGGAGCTCGCCGCGCGCCGCCGCGTCGCCGCGCGCTACGACGCGGCCTTCGACGAGGCCGGCATCCCGCGCGCCAAGGTCCTCCCCGATCGCGAGAGCGCCCACGCCCAATACGCCATCTTCGTCGACGAGCGGGACCGGGTGCGCGCGCGGCTCGAGGGCGAGGGCATCCCCACGGCGGTGCACTACCCGGTGCCGCTCCACCATCAGCCCGCCTACCGCGAGCGCTGCAAGGCGGGCCCGCTCCCGCACGCGGAGGCCGCCGCGGCGCGCGTCCTCAACCTGCCGATCCACCCGTACCTCGAGGAGGAGACGCAGGCGAAGGTGATCGACGCCGTGAAGCGCGCCGTGCGCGGCTAGCTCAGGCCGGCTCGAGGTAGCTCGCGACGAGGGTCTTCCGTCCGACGGAGCGGAACTCCACCGTGACCTTGGGGGGGAAGCCCTCGCGCACGTCGACGACTCGGCCTTGGCCGAAGACCTTGTGCCGCACGGCCATCCCGGGCCGGATCATCCCGTCGGCGGGGTAGTCGACGCCGTCGTAGTCCACCGGAGGCGGCGGCGGGCGCACCTCGGCCTGCGTCGGCGGGCGATAGGCGCCCTGGGGGCGCTGTGGCTCGCCGAGCCGGATCACGTCGTCCGGCGGGAGCTCGGCGAGGAAGCGCGACGGGATGCGAAGCTTCATCTGGCCGAAGACGGTGCGCGTGCGCGCGTAGCTCAAGACGAGGCGTTCCTCGGCGCGCGTAATCGCCACGTAGGCGAGGCGGCGCTCCTCTTCGAGCTCCTCCGGATCGTCCCACGGGTTGAGGCCCCGGTAGGGGAAGCCTTCCTCCTCCATGCCGAGCACGAGCACGGTCTTGAACTCGAGGCCCTTGGCCGCGTGGACGGTCATGAGCGTGAGCCGATCCTCGCCGGCGTCTTCCTCCGAAGTCGTGTCGAGCGTGATGCTCTCGAGGTAGTCGGCGAGGCTCACGTCGGGGTTGTCCCGCTCGAAGAGCATGAACGAGCCGATGAGCTCGCCGAGGACCTGGAGCCGCGCGTCGGACTCGGGGCTGTCGTCCTGTTCGAGCATCGCGCGGTAGCCCGTCTTCTCGATGAGCTCGCGGCCGAGCTCACCGAGCCCGCGGGTCGCGGCGATCTCCTGGAGCTCGTCCACGAGCGTGACGAACTCGCGGAGCTTCTTGGCGGCCGCGCCCGAGAAGCGGTTCGCGTCGAGCGCCCGCGAGAGCGTCTCGAGCACCGGCGCGTTGGCCTCGTTGGCCATCGCCACGAGGCGGTCGATCGTGGTCTTGCCGATGCCGCGCGCAGGCTTGTTGATGATGCGCAGGAGGCTGACGTCGTCGCCGGGGTTCACGAGGATCCGGAG
>JAAYBZ010000144.1 GCA_012744445.1 Myxococcales bacterium
CTTGAAGAAGTGCTCGAACTGGTTGAGCGTGTCGACGCCCGCCGCCTCTTCCTGGTGCCGCTCGACGTAGACGCCGGCGTCGTGGCCGCCGTTGGGCATGAAGGGCACGATGGCGACGAGCGCGAGCGCCGGGTGGAGATGGGCGAGGAAGAGGCCGACCCAGCTGATCACGCCCGGCACGAGGACGTAGGGCCAGAAGCTGGTCACGCGGGCGCGTCGGAGCCCGTAGGCGATGGCCATCGCCGCGGCGACCACGGCGATGTACGCGGGCTCCACCGGGTGCTCGGGATCCGGATAGAAGATGGCGATGATGCCGAGGCCGATCGCGTCGTCGGCCACGGCGAGGAGGAGCAGGAAGCTCACCGCCGGATGCCCCACGCCGAAGACGACGCGCGCCACGAGCCAGGCGAGCGCGATATCCGTCGCGGTGGGGATACCCCAGCCTCGCGCGATGTCCTGGTTCCCCGTGAGGAAGACGTAGAGGAAGTAGACGCCCACCGGCCCGAGCACGCCTCCGATGGTGCCGAGGAGCGGGTTGATCGCTTTCTTGATGGGGTTGAGCGCCCCGCCCGGCATCGCCGCCTCGACGATCTCCTTGGCCGCGAGGCCGAAGAAGAACGCCATGAAGACGTCGTTCACGAGGAAGTGGAGGTTGAAGTAATGGGCGAGCGCGTGATCCGGGCCGAGCGGCGACCAATGGAGGAGCGCGCCGTACGCGTCCGGCGCCACGTTCGCGAAGACCAGCGCCGTGATGACGCCGAAGATCAGCGGGAGCGAATAGTCGAGGATCGTCCTCAGGAGGGAGGGCTTCTTTTCCGTCATGATGTCTCGGGGCGCGTTTCGACGCGCGGCGTACGCGCGCGACGGTCGTCTCGAAAGGGCGGATCCTTGCACGCGCCCCGAGGGAAGGCACGTCGAGCCCTCCCCCGTCAGTCCCTCTTGACCCATTGGTCGAAGAGGTAGTCCGCGGCGCCCGTCGCCACGAGGTCGCCGAGGAAGGCGCCGATGGGCACGCAGACGGGACCGCAGATGGCCGCACCGGCGGCCCCTCCGACGGCGCGGCCGGCGGTCCCCACCGCGAAGAGGACCGCGGCCTTGGCGGCCTCCCTCTTGGGCGCCTCGGACGTGGCGACGCCGTAGACCGTCACACCGAAGGACACGAAGCTGAACGCGCGACCGGCCCTCGTGAGCGCCTTGCCGAAGCGCGCCGTCGCGGCGCCGTGCTCGGAGACCTCGAGGGCGAGCTCGAGGTGCACCTTCCGGAGCTGATCGGCCGAGAGCTTGCTCACGTCCGCTGCCTCGCCGAAGAGCGCGCGCGCCACGCGTTTCTCCGCGGCGTAGAAGGTCTCGCCCGCGGCGCTCCCGCGGAGCTTGGCCCACGCGCGCCGGAGATCCGTCGCGGCCTCCGTCTGGAGCTCGAGCGTGCCGCGGAGGCGGTGCAGCTCCTCCGTGGCCTGCTCGAAGGTCAACTTGCCGAGCTCGACGTCGAGGAGGAGCTCGTCGACCACCCGCTTGGCGCCTTCGAGGAATTCGAGGATCTTCTTCTCGTCCTTCAGGCTGCTGCCGAAGGAGAGGGAGGCGCTCGTGAACCCCACGATCGCGCTGTCCAGGAGATCGTGGCCGGTGCGTTTCGACTCCACCGTGGTGGCCGGGTCGATGCAGACGTTCTCTTCGTCGGGCTGGACGGCCTCGGGGTCGGCGCAATAGGGGCCGTCGAGGCAGAGGTCGTAGCGGGGGGCGGTGTTCGACGTGCGTTCGGTGTACATGGGCGCTTCTCCTCGAAGTGGAATGCGCACGTATCGGTCGCGTCCGATCCCGGTTTCGTCCTCTTGCGCGCTTCGCCGCCCCGAAGGAGCATTTCGCATGTCCTTTCTCGAGCCGGCGAAGCCCATCTTCGTCGACACGGTCCTCGACGACCCCTCGATCGTCCCCGAGCTCGTCGCGCGCGGCGGACGCTACCCGACCGTCCAGCGCTACCTGCGCAACCTCACCGAGATGGCCGCCCTCTCCGACGCCGGGCGACGAGCGCCGGACGAACGCAGCGCGAAGATGCCCATCGCGCCTTGGTTCCGCGGCGATCTCGCCATCGATCGGCCGCTCGTGCCGGGCGTCGAGGCCTTCTTCGCGAACGAGCGTCTCTCGGACGCAGCGCGCGCCCTCTTCGGCGCCGACGACGTCGAGCCCTTCCAGGTCTATCTCAACCTCAATACGCCGATGCCCCGCGTCGATCCGGGGCACGTCGACGTCCCCTCCTTTCGCGGCTTCGATCGGAGCACCGAGCCCGTATGGCTCCTCGTCACGATGCTCAAGTCGGGGCTCTTCGAGCGCTGGTACGTGCCCACCGCGACGGCCGTCGCCTGGTACTACCGCGGCGAGGGCGGCGGCTTCCGCTTTTGGCCCGACGGACCGGACGCGCCTTCTCAGGTCCTTCCCTGCCGATCGAACACGGCGATCGTCGGAGACAACGATCGCATGTTCCACGCGGTGCACCGCGTCGGCGCCAAGGACGCGAAGACGCTCTGGGGTCTCGGCATGGACGCGAGCATCGCCCTCGAAGACGGGAGGTACGTCGTCCGCGACGGAGAGGAAATCCGCGCCACCTACGACTACGACGAGGTGCGCCTCAGCATCAGCTGGAAGGCCCGCGTCTTCCGCACGCCGAGAGAGCGCGAGCTCTTCGATTCTGGCGAGGATCGCCTCGACCTCGAGACGGTGACCCGCGTCTTCGTCGATCACCTCCGAGCGCGCGGGATCGAGCATGCGCCTCCGGACGATCTCCGCACCGACGAGCGCTTCATGAAAGTGCTGAACGACGCCTTCCACATCGCGCCAAGAGCGGCGTGAACGGCATCGGGCGCGGCGCGCGATGTCGCGTCGACACCCACATGCCTTTCGACACAAAGTTGAATCCACCCCCGCTACGGAAATAGCGTCTCCGGATGCGAACCATGACGAGGCTCGAAGAGCAGTTGCGCCTCCAGCGAATGGAGATTCGCCTGATCGAAGCGTTGGTCGACGCGCGAGGGCATCTCCCGCAGGCTCGCGAAGAGCAGCTCCGTTACGCGCTCTCCCTCGCGCGGCTCGAGGTCTTCCAACCCGGCGCCGCTCGGCACGGCGGGAGACTCCCGGGACGTCCCGACGTAACGGTCCACTCGAGTGAGCTCGAGGCGTTCCGCCGCCTGGTGCTCGGTCGCCTCGCACGCCCCCTGCTCTACGAGATCAACCCGAAGCGTCGCCTCGACGGCGCCGTCTCCGCGTTCAAGCACTTCCAGTCGCGCATGGTCTCGGCGCGCGCGGAGATCCTCGATCACCACGCGAGCGACTTCTCCGAGGAGGAGCTCGACGACGAGATCGGCATCAAGAGCTTCGTGGGCGTGGGCGGCGGCGGCGGGGGCGCCGGCTACGTCTACATCGGCGCGTACGACGTGCTGCAGAACGAGGGGATCATCCCGCGCTACCTCACCGGCGCGTCGATCGGCGCGGTCCTCGGGATCTTCCGCGCCAAGCACAAGCTCGTAAACCTCGAGGAGTACATCTCGCTCGCGCATCGGCTCCGGCCCGAGGAGGTCTTCCGCTTCATCAGCATGAAGGCCCGCTACGGGCTCCCCGGCATCGTCCGCCTCTACCTCCACGAGGGGCTCGGCCCGACCTTCCGCCACGCCGACGGCCGTGGCTACACGCTCGCCGATCTCGAGATCCCCTTCGAGCCCATCGTCGCCGGCATCCGCCGCGGCGCGATGCGCGAGACGCCCGACGAGTACGCCCGCTCGCACCACCTCCCCGGCGATCGTCGGCCGGGGCCGCTCGAGCTCCGCGCGCAATTCGCGAGCCAGATGGTGCGCACCATCGCCTTCGTGAACCCGCGCATGGTCAAGGAGATCGTGCTCGGCGCCGACGAGCTCACCAAGGACTTCGACGTGATCGACGCCGCGGGCTTCTCGGCCGCGGTGCCGGGCATCCTCCACTACGACGTCGCGCGGAAGGACTTCCGCATGCGCGCGATCCTCGGCGAGCTCCTCCGCCGCGAGGACGTGACGGCGCTCATCGACGGCGGCGTGGCGAACAACGTGCCGGCGCGCACGGCGTGGCGCCGCGTCCGTGACGGCCGCATCGGCACGCGGAACGCGTACATCCTCGCCTTCGACTGCTTCCACCCGCAGACGGGCCTCGGCCACATCGCGATGCACCCGCTCGAGGCGGCCATCCAGCTCCAGGTCGCGCTCAACCGGCGCTATTGGCATCGCAAGATCAACTTCGCCCCGACGCTCTCGCCCATGGCGGTGCTCCCCACGCCCGAGAAGCTCGACCGGGCGATCGAGTGGGGACGCGCGCAGATGAGGACCGAGCTTCCCTACGTGAAGAAGGCGCTCGAGCCCGTCCGCTTCGTCCGCGACGGGCTCGAGGTGGAGACGCCGTCCGGTCGTTTCAAGCGATCCGTCTCAATCTTCCCGCCTTTCTGATCGACGGAACGAAGACGGGCCGCGAGGAGCGGCCCGTCTCGACGTCGGCGACGCGGCAGAGGATCAGTCCGGGCAGGGCAGGCTGCTCGAGCCCATCAGGTACTCGTCGACCGCGCGCGCTGCGCCACGACCTTCGGCGATGCCCCAGACCACGAGGCTCTGGCCGCGGCGGCAGTCGCCCGCCGCGAAGACGCCGGGCACGCTCGTCTGGAACTTACCGTAGTCGGCCTTGTAGTTGCTCCGCGGATCGACCTCGACGCCCGCGCCCTCGATGACGGCGTGCTCGGGACCGAGGAAGCCGAGCGCGAGGAAGACGAGGTCGGCCTCGAAGACCTGCTCGCTCCCGGGCACTTCCTTCATCTGGAAGGCGCCCTTCTCGTCCTTCACCCACTCGACGCGCACCGTCTCGATGCCGGCGACGTTGCCGTTGCCGTCGTCGATGAAGCGCTTGCTGAGGATGCAGTACTCGCGCGGGTCGTGCCCGAACTTGGCCTCGGCCTCCGCGTGACCGTAGTCGACGCGGAAGATGCGCGGCCACTCGGGCCAGGGGTTGTCGGGCGCGCGCTCGGCGGGCGGCTTGGGGAGGAGCTCGAAGTTCACCACCGAGGCGCAGCCGTGACGGAGCGAGGTCCCGATGCAGTCGTTGCCCGTGTCACCGCCGCCGATGACGACGACGCGCTTGTCCTTCGCATTGATGTAGTTCCCGTCGGCGAACTGCGAGTCGAGGAGGCTCTTGGTGTTCGGCCGGAGGAAGTCCATCGCGAAGTGGATTCCGCGGAGCTGACGCCCCTCGATCGGGAGATCGCGAGGCTTGGTGGCGCCGGTCGCGAGGATGACGGCGTCGTTCTCCTTGCGGATGTCGTCGAACTTCACGTTCACGCCCACGTGCGCGTTGACGACGAACTTCACGCCCTCGGCGCGGAGCTGGTCGACGCGGCGCTCCACGAGCCGCTTGTCGAGCTTCATGTTCGGGATGCCGTACATGAGCAGGCCGCCGACGCGGTCGTCGCGCTCGTAGACGGTGACCTCGTGGCCTGCGCGCGCGAGCTGCTGCGCGGCGGCGAGGCCGGCCGGGCCGGAGCCGATGATGGCGACGCGCTTGCCGGTCTTGCGCGTGGCCGGCATCGGGACGATCCAGCCCTCCTCGAAGCCGCGATCGACGATCGAGACCTCGATGTTCTTGATGGTGACCGGCGGCTCGTGGATGCCGAGCGTGCACGCGCCCTCGCACGGCGCCGGGCAGACCCGCCCCGTGAACTCGGGGAAGTTGTTCGTCTTGTGGAGACGATCGAGCGCCTCACGCCACTCGCCGCGATAGACGAGGTCGTTCCATTCGGGGATGAGGTTGTCGATGGGGCAACCCGTCACCGACTGGCAGAACGGGACGCCGCAGTCCATGCAGCGCGCGCCCTGCTCGGTCAGATGCGACTCGGGCACCTTCTCGACGAACTCGTCGAACGTGCGGAGACGCTTGAGAGGTTCGAGATAAGGGATCGTCTTCCGCTTGAACTCGATGAATCCGGTGGGCTTACCCATCACGCCACTCCTTGCGCTGCGAGCTTCGGTTCCTCGGCCTTCGCGGCGCGCTCACGGAGCACGCGGGCGTAATCCCGAGGCATGACCTTCACGAACTTCCCGACCATCTCCTCCCAGCGCTCGAGCACGCGCGCCGCGATCTCCGAGCCGGTGTACTCGCGGTGCCGCTCGATCATCGCGCGGACCTCCTCGATGTCCCCGGGCGCCTCGAGGCGCTCGAGATCCACGGTGCCGTCGTTGCAACGCGAAGCGAAGTTGCCGTCGACGTCGAGCACGTAGGCGATGCCGCCGCTCATGCCCGCCGCGAAGTTGCGGCCCGTGGAGCCGAGGATCACGACGCGACCGCCGGTCATGTACTCGCAGCCGTGGTCACCCACGCCCTCGACGACCGCGTTCGCGCCCGAGTTGCGCACCGCGAAGCGCTCGGCCGCGACGCCACGGAAGTACGCCTCGCCCGAGATGGCGCCGTAGAGCACGACGTTGCCGATGAGGATGTTCTCCTCGGCGACGAAGGTGCTCCGCTTCGGCGGGTAGACGATGATGCGCCCGCCGGAGAGGCCCTTGCCGACGTAGTCGTTCGCGTCGCCCTCGAGCTCGAGGGTCACGCCCTTCGCGAGCCACGCGCCGAAGCTCTGACCCGCCGACCCCTCGAACTTGAAGTGGATCGTGTCGGGCGTGAGCAACTCCTCGCCGTACCGCTTGGCGACCTCGTGGCTGAGCATCGTGCCGACCGTGCGGTTGATGTTCTCGATCGGCAGCGTCGCGCGGACCTTCTCGCCGGACTCGAGCGCGGGGCGCGCGAGCTCGATGAGGCGGTTGTCGAGCGCCTGCTCGAGGCCGTGGTCCTGCTTGGTGGTGTTGTAGACCTCGACGTCGGGGCGGAGCTTCGCGGCCGGCGTGAGGAGCGGCGTGAGGTCGAGCCCGCTCGCCTTCCAGTGCACGATGGCGTCGGAGACCTCGAGCACCTCCGCGCGGCCGATCATCTCGTTCACCGTGCGGAAGCCGAGCCTGGCCATCCAGCGGCGCACGTCCTCGGCCACCATGAAGAGGTAGTTGATGACGTACTCCGGCTTGCCGGCGAACTTCTTCCGGAGCTCCGGATCCTGCGTGGCCACACCCACCGGGCAGGTGTTGAGGTGGCACTTGCGCATCATGATGCAGCCGAGCGTGATGAGCGGCGCCGTCGCGAAGCCGAACTCCTCGGCGCCGAGGAGCGCGGCGATCACCACGTCGCGGCCCGTCTTCAGCTGGCCATCCGTCTGGAGGACGACGCGGCTGCGGAGGTCGTTGAGGACGAGCGTCTGGTGGGCCTCGGCGAGGCCGAGCTCCCACGGGAGGCCGGCGTGCTTGATCGAGGTGATGGGCGAAGCGCCCGTGCCGCCGTCGTGACCGCTGATGAGGATGTGATCCGCGTGCGCCTTGGCGACGCCGGCGGCGATCGTGCCGACGCCGACCTCGCTCACGAGCTTCACGCTGATGCGCGCGCTCGGGTTCGCGTTCTTGAGATCGTGGATGAGCTGCGCGAGATCCTCGATCGAGTAGATGTCGTGGTGCGGGGGCGGGGAGATGAGCCCGACGCCCGGCGTCGAGTGACGCACCCTCGCGATGGTCTCGTCGACCTTGCGGCCGGGGAGCTCACCGCCCTCACCGGGCTTCGCGCCCTGCGCCATCTTGATCTGGATCTCGTCGGCGTTGGTGAGGTAGTTGATGGTCACGCCGAACCGCCCCGACGCCACCTGCTTGATGGCCGAGCGCATCGGGTTCCGCGAGCCGTCGGCCAGCGGGAGGTAGCGGACGGGATCCTCGCCGCCCTCGCCCGTGTTCGACTTGCCGCCGAGCGCGTTCATCGCGATCGCGAGCGACGAGTGCGCCTCCTCGGAGATCGAGCCGAAGCTCATCGCGCCCGTGACGAAGCGCTTGACGATCTCCTTGGCCGGCTCGACCTCGTCGAGCGGGACGCCCGTGGTCTGCTTGAAGCGGAGCAGACCGCGGAGCGTGCAGCGCACGCGCTCGTTCTCGTCGACGTGCTTGGCGAACTCCCAATACGCCCGGTCGTCGTTCTTGCTCGAGGCCTTCTGGATGAGCGCGATCGACTGCGGATCCCACATGTGGCGCTCGCCCTTGGCGCGCCAGTGGATCTGACCGTCGTTGTGGAGGACCGGGAGGCGCGGCACGTCGTCCGAAGGCCACGCCTGCTCGTGGCGCTCGAGGATCTCCTCGGCGAGCACGTCGAAGCCCACACCCTCGATGCGGCTCGTCGTCCCGCGGAAGCAGAAGTCGATGACCTGGTGGTTCAAGCCGACGGCCTCGAAGATCTGCGCGCCCTTGTACGACTGGAGCGTCGAGATCCCCATCTTCGCGAAGACCTTGAGCATGCCCTTCGCGACGGCCTTCTTGTACGTCTTGACGATGGCCTCGTCGTCCGCGAGGAACGGCAGGAGCTCACCGTCGCGGCGCGCCTGCCAGAGCGACTCGAACGCGAGGTAGGGGTTGATCGCGTCGGCGCCGAAGCCGACGAGGAGGCAGTGGTGGTGCACCTCGCGCGCTTCGCCCGTCTCGAGGACGAGGCCGACGCGCTTGCGCTTCTCGTTGCGGATGAGGTGGTGGTGCACCGCGCCACACGCGAGGAGCATGCTCACGGGCACGCGGTCGCGCGCGATGCCTCGGTCGCTCAGGACGATGAGGCTGTACCCCTCGTCGACGGCGCGCTCGGCCTCGGCGCAGAGATCCTTGAGTCGCGCGAACATGCCCGCCGGGCCACGCGACTTCGCCCAGGTGACGTCGAGCGTCTTCGCGCGCCACCCCTTGTGATCGATGTGCTTGAGCGCCGCGACCTCTTCGTTGGAGAGGATGGGCTCGGGGAGGAGGAGACGATGCGCGTGCTCGGGCGTGGTCTCGAGCAGGTTGCGCTCCGGGCCGACGTAGCAGTCGAGCGCCATGACGATCTCCTCGCGGATCGAGTCGATCGGCGGGTTCGTCACCTGCGCGAAGAGCTGCTTGAAGTAGTCGTACGTGAGGCGCGGCTGATCGCTGAGGACCGCGAGGGCAGCGTCGTTGCCCATGGAGCCCACGGGATCGCGCTTCTCGTGGACCATGCCCTTCAACATGAACTGCATGGTCTCGGTCGTGTAACCAAACGCCTGCATGCGAGGCAGGAGCGTCTCGGCCTCGAAGCCATGCGACTCGTGCGCGGCGTCGAGCTGCTCGAGCGTGAGCCGCTGCGAGTCCAGCCACTCGGCGTACGGGTTCTGCTTGGCGAGCTCGCCCTTGATCTCCGCGTCGGGGATCATGCGCCCCTGCTCGAAGTCGATGAGGAACATCTTCCCCGGCTGGAGGCGGCCCTTGGCCTTCACGTTCTCGGGATCGACCGGGAGGACGCCGACCTCGGAGGCCATGATCACGCGGTCGTCGTGCGTGTAGTAGTAGCGCGACGGGCGGAGGCCGTTACGGTCGAGCGTCGCGCCGATGTACTTGCCGTCGGTGAAGACGATCGACGCCGGGCCGTCCCACGGCTCCATGAGGCAGGAGTGGTACTCGTAGAAGGCCCGCTTCGCGGGATCCATCTGCTCGTCCTTCTGCCACGCCTCGGGGACCATCATCATGACGGCGTGCGGGAGGCTGCGGCCGCCCATGAGGAGGAACTCGAGGACGTTGTCGAAGTTGCCCGAGTCGGAGCCGTCGGGCTCGACGACCGGGAAGACCTTGCGGATGTCCGAGAAGCGCGAGCTCCGGGCCATGCCCTGGCGGTCGGCCATCGCGTTCACGTTGCCGCGGAGCGTGTTGATCTCGCCGTTGTGGCTCATGCACCGGAGCGGCTGCGCACGATCCCAGCTCGGGAACGTGTTGGTGCTGAACCGCGAGTGCACCATCGCGAGGTGGCTCTTGTAGTCCCAGTCGTTGAGATCGGGGTAGAGCGGGAGGAGCTGCGCGGGCGTCAGCATCCCCTTGTAGACGATGGTCTTGCTCGAGAGCGAGCAGAAGTAGAACTTCTTGGCTTCGCGGAGCTTGGCGTCGTTGCGGAGCGCCGAGCCCGCGCGCTTGCGGATGACGTAGAGCGCGAGCTCGAACGCCTCGTCGGAGAGCCCGTCGGCCGCGCCGACGAAGAGCTGCTCGATCACGGGCATCGAGGCGAGCGCCGTGGGCCCGAGGTCGGCGGCCTTCGGCTCGACGGGCACCGAACGCCAGCCGAGAAAGCGCTGCCCCTCCTCCGCGATGACGCGCTCGACGAAGCGCTTGCACGTCTCACGCTCGGTCTCGTCGACCGGGAGGAAGACGTTGCCCGCGCCGTAGCGGCCGGGCGCGGGGAGCTCGACGCCGAGGCTCTCCTTCACCACCCGGGAGAGGAACTCGTGCGGAAGCGCGGTGAGCATGCCTGCGCCGTCGCCGGTGTTCGGCTCGCAGCCGCAGGCTCCGCGGTGATCCATCGCGCGAAGCACCCTGTCGGCGTCGAGAATGGTCTGATGCGTGCGTCGACCACGGACGTCGGCGACGAATCCCACGCCGCACGCGTCCTTCTCGAACGAGGGGTCGTACAGACCGACCTTCCCAGGGCTTTCGATGCTCATCTTCGTTTCCTTCGTCTCTTCTTGAGGGGACACCTCGACGTCGGCCTCGCGTCCGCGGCCGGCATCGAGGGGTCCATCGATTGGCCGGCTCAGGGGGCGCGCCGCTTGGCTCGCTTGACGCGCGCGTGGGCGTCGTCTTCCTCCGGAATGTCGAACGCGATCTGCGTCCGCTCGGTGGTGCTCGAGAGCACCACCATCGTCTCGGTGCTCGCCACGCCGTCGAGCGAGCGGATGCGGCTGATGAGCGCCTGGAGCTCCCGCGTATTCCGGGTCTTGACCTTGAGCATCAAGGTGAAGCCCCCTGTCACGTGGTGGCATTCCTGGATCTGCGGCTCGCCGGCGACCCAGCGCTCCACCGCGGCGAGCGTGGCCGGCGTCTGCACGGAGACGCCGATGAACGCCGCCACGTCGAGGCCCACCGCGTGCGCGTCGATCTCGGCCCGGTAGCCCCGGATGATCCCCGCGAGCTCGAGCTTGCGGATGCGTTCGAGCACCGACGGCGCGGAGAGCCCCACCATCTCCCCGATCTTCTTCAGGGGGATTTTCGCATCGTGCTGCAGCGCGTCGAGCACTTGGTAATCGATGCGGTCGAGGTCCATCTCCGAATCACCACCTAATATTTTTAGGAATAACCGTGGAACGCCCTAACAAATACGGTCCGCAGAGGATCAGGTCAAGAGAAGATTAGAAATCGCTCGACTTTTTCCTCATGGGAATCGGCCGGGGGACGTGTGCGTAGGATGGGACACGGGCGTTGCCCGTTGGGGGGAGGACCGCGATGACGGCCCATCTGGAAGACTTCTTTCGCGTCGAAGAGCTCGAATGCGGCATCGTGTGGTGCACACGATCCCCGCGGCCCTATCTCAGCGTGGCGATGCTCGACGAGGTGCTCGTGCAGCTCCACCACCGGCTCGAAGGCATCGATCGACGCGAGCGCTCGCTCCTCCTCGACCTCCGCGCGAGCCCTCCCTCGACCTACGGCGAGTCGATGCACGGCGCCCTCCTCCACCACCACCGGCGCCTCGTGAAGAATTTCCGCCGCGCGGGATTCCTCGTGCGGAGCGCGGATCAGAGCGAGCCCATCCCGCGGTCTTCAGGCCCCGACTACCCCGAGATCCAGGTCTTCCGCGATCCCGATCGTGCGCGCGGGGCGATGCGCCTCGACCGCGTCTCGCCGCGCTCGCAACTCCTCGGCTGAGCGCACAGGAGCAAGAGGCGTCGCTCTCGCATCTCGGCGCACATCCCGGAAAGGGGTCGATCGCTCGGTGATCTGTGATACCCCTCCGGCCTGTGCCGTCCGCGCGCGGCTCACGACGCCCACCCGATGACCGAGACTTCGAAAGCCCATCGCGGACGCTTCCTCGCGCTGGATCTCCTCCGCTTCTTGGCCGTCGTCCTGATGGTGCAGGGCCACACCTTCCGTGAGGTGTTGGTCCAATCCGTCCGCGACACCACGTGGTTCTCCTGGCACGAGTACATCCACGGATTCACGGCGCCGATCTTCCTCTTCTCGAGCGGGCTCGCGTTCGGCATCACGACGTTCCGCGGCTGGGAGAAGCACCTGTCGTGGGGCCCCACGCTGAAGAAGCGCTTCGAGCGCTACATCCTCCTGCTCCTCATCGGCTACTGGATCCACCTGCCAAGGCTGAGCATCAAGAGCCTGATGGAGGCGTCGCCGGAGCGCCTCGCCAAGGTCTTCAAGGTCGACGCGCTCCAGAACATCGGCGTCACGCTCCTCCTCGCGGAGCTCCTCGTCATCGCGCTCCGAACGCCCAAGCGCTTCGTGCGCGCGGCGAGCGCGCTCGGGATCGCGTTCGTGCTCGCCGCGCCGTTCTTGGGTCAGCTCTCCCTCGAGGGCGTGCCCATCTTCTTCGCAGGTTTCATCAACCGCTCGACGGGCTCGTTCTTCCCGCTCGCGCCCTACAGCGCGTTCCTGCTCGCGGGCATCGTCACGGCGTACTTCCTGTACGACGCCGAGCGAGGGGGCTTCCGTGAGCGCTCCGGCCTGAAGCTCCTCGTCTTCGGCTGCGCCGTCGCCGGCTTCGGCAAGCTCATGACCGAGCTCGGCGCGGACGCCGCGCTCTTCGGCGACCACAACGTCTGGGTGTACGGGCCGTTCTTCTTCCTCGTCCGCATCGGCGTCGTTTGGGCGGTGCTCA
>JAAYBZ010000145.1 GCA_012744445.1 Myxococcales bacterium
CGTAGGCCGTCTTGGCGGGGCAGACCACGTCGTATCGCCCCTGCACGATGACGCACGGCAGGTGCGCCATCTTGGGCACCTGCTCGAGGAGGTAGCCGTCCCGCTCGAAGAACCCCGCGTGGTAGAAGTAGTGCGCCTCGATGCGCGCGAAGGCCTCCGAGAATTCCGGCAGCGAGCAACGATCGACGAGCTCGCGGTCGAGGAGGAGGCGGCTCGTGCTCGCCTCCCAGCGGCTCCACTCCACGGCGGCCGAGAGCCGGAGCGCGCGATCGGAGTGCGTGAGGCGGCGGTAGTACGCGCCGATGACGTCGCCGCGCTCGTGGAACGGGAGCACGCGGAGGAAGCGCTCGTACTCCTCGGGGAAGAGGTTGCCTGCGCCGCCCCCGTAGAACCAATCGAGCTCGGAGCGGCGGAGCAGGAAGATGCCGCGGAGCACGAGCTCGCTGACGTTCTCGACGTAGCGTGAGGCGTAGGCGAGGGCGAGCGTGCTCCCCCACGATCCACCGAAGAGCTGCACCTTGCCGAGCCCGAGCGTGCGGCGGAGGAGCTCGACGTCGTCGACGAGGTGCCAGGTGGTGTTCGCGTCGAGGCATGCGTGCGGCGTGCTCCTCCCGCACCCGCGCTGATCGAAGAGGACGATGCGGTAGCGCCGCGGATCGAAGAAGCGCCGCTGGACGGGGTGCGTGCCCCCGCCCGGGCCTCCGTGGAGGAAGATCACGGGCTTGCCGTGTGGGTTCCCGGATTCTTCGAAGTAGATCCGATGCCCGTCGCCGACGTCGAGGCTTCCGGTGCGATAGGGCTCGATGGGAGGAAAGAGCGGCATGGTTCAGGGCGTGATCAACGGGAGCTCGAAGGCGAGCGCGTAGTGGTCGGAGAGTGGAAGGCCATCGTGCTCGAACCTGAGGACCTCGACCGAGGCGTCCGACGCGAGGGCGCGTTCGGCATCATCGCCGCGAACGAGGAGGTAGTCGAGCCGCTCGAGATCGCCGTAACGATCGCCGATCATCTGGGCGTTCTCGAGCGGGTTCCACGTGGGGTGCGGACGCCCTTGGGTGAGCACGTGGTGCACGTCGGTGAAGCCGTCGAGGATCTCGCGCATCGCGACGTACTCCTCGGTGGGGTGCCCCGTGGAGTGTTCGCCGATCACGTTGAGGTCTCCTCCGAGGAGCGTGGGGATGGTCGGGGAGTGGCGCGTGCGCGCATCGATGAACGCGCGGGCGTGGCGGAGTTGGAGGCGCCTCGCGGCGCGTGCGCCGACCCCGGCCTGGAGGTGCGTCGCGAAGAGGTCGAGCGCCCGATCGCGGACGCCGAGCCGCAGGTGGAGGATCCCCTTCCGCGCGAAGCGATCGCTGCCCATGGCCGTGCGGTAGGGCAAGAACGCGCGGTCGAGGATGGGCAGACGCGTCGCCACGAAGAGCCCGCTCGAGGTGAAGACGCCGAAGCCCCGCACCGGCGGGCAGGTCGCGACGTGATAGCCGCGGCGCGCGAAGGCCTCGGCGAAGGTCTTCCGTGCGTGGTCGGCGAAGACCTCGCAGAGGATGACCACGTCGAACCGAGGATCGCGCGTGAGGAGGTCGGCGATGATCGCCGCGCGCGTCTCGTCGGTCCGCACCACCTCGCCGATCTCCCAGAACCCGCGCGTGTTGAGGAGCGGCCGCTCGAGCACCCGCCCGAGGAGGGGCAGGAACTTCACGTTGTAGACGAGGACACGCGTTCGGTGAGGCACGACGGAGGCTGCACCCGAAGGGTAGTACGGCGGAGGGCGGCTGTGGCTCCCTCCCGGGACCCTCATTTGATGACGCCGATGACGCCGTTGAGGAGCTCGAGGGCCACCTTGAGGTCCTCGATGGTCTTGGGCGAGATCTGCGAGAGGGTGTGGCGGATCGCGGTCGTGGAGATGCCCTCCGTCCGCTCGAGGTAGACCACCTCGCAGATGTCCTGGAGGTCGTCGAACTTGCCCTTCCAGTCGGCGCCGATGGCGAAGACGTCGACCCCGTGCTCGAGGATGTCCCTCCGCTTCTGATCCCAGGACTCCTCGGGAATCACCTGATCGACGTAGGTGATGCTGCGGACGATCTCGGCGCGATCCTCGTAGGAGAAGACGGCGCGCTTCCCCTTCTTCTGGTTGAACTCGTCGGTCGAGACGCCGACGATGAGGTGGTCGCCCATCTCACGGAGGCGTTTGAGGAGGCGGACGTGCCCCACGTGCAGGAGGTCGAAGGTCCCGTAAGTGATGATCTTGCGCATGGACGTCTCGCGCTCGATTGGATCGACGCGCCAAGGCGATGATGCGGGACTTCGGCCCGGTTTCAAGCGCGGGATCCAGTTGCCTCCGCCCACGGCGGGCCGCAAGGTTCGCCCCCAGATGGCCCAGGAATACGAGCGGCGACGGACCTTCGCGATCATCTCCCATCCGGACGCCGGTAAGACGACGCTGACCGAGAAGCTCCTCCTCTACGGAGGCGCGATCCACGCCGCTGGCTCCGTGAAGTCGCGCAAGGCCAAGCGCGCGGCCACGAGCGACTGGATGGAGCTCGAGAAGCAACGCGGCATCAGCGTCACGTCGTCGGTGCTCCAGTTCGAGTACGAAGGCATCCGCTGGAACCTCCTCGACACCCCCGGCCACAACGACTTCAGCGAGGACACCTATCGCACGCTCACGGCGGCCGACTGCGCGATCATGATCATCGACGCCGCCAAGGGCATCGAGCCCCAGACGCGCAAGCTCTTCCACGTCTGCCGCCTCCGCGGCATCCCCATCGTCACCTTCATCAACAAGCTCGACCGGCCCGCGCGCGATCCCTTCGCGCTCACGAGCCAGCTCGAGGAGGTGCTCGGGATCAACTCCGTGCCCTTCACGTGGCCGATCGGGAGCGGCGACCTCTTCCAAGGTGTCTACGACATCCGTCACCGACACGTCCTCCGCTTCCAGAAGGGCGAGGGCGGCAACGAGAGGCGCGCGGTGATGGAGCTCGCGGGCGGCATCGACGACCCCTCCCTCCCCGAGCGCCTCGGCGCCGAGGCGGCCGAGACGCTCCGCGAGGAGGTCGAACTCCTCGAAGGCGCGGGCGAGGGCTGGGATCGGGAGCGCTTCCTCGCGGGCGAGCTCACGCCGGTCTTCTTCGGCAGCGCCCTCACCAACTTCGGCGTCGAGCCCTTCCTCGCCGAGTTCAAGGATCTCTGCCCGCCGCCGGGCCCCCGCAAGGCCGCGGGCGACGTCGTGGTCCAGCCCGGCGACGACCGCTTCAGCGCCTTCATCTTCAAGGTGCAGGCCAACATGGACCCCTCGCACCGCGACCGCATCGCCTTCGCCCGCGTCTGCTCCGGCAAGTTCGAGGGCGGGATGCGCGTGCACCACTATCGCCTCGGCAAGGAAGTGCGCCTCAACCGCGCCGAGCAATTCTTCGCCCAGGAGCGCGAGACGATCATGGAGGCCTACGCGGGCGACATCGTCGGCCTCTTCGATCCGGGTATCTTCCGCATCGGCGACACGCTCTCGACCAAGGGGCCGATGTGCTTCGACGCCGTGCCGCGCTTCAGCCCGGAGCACTTCGGGCGCATCCAGCTCCTCGATCCGCTCAAGCGCAAGCAGCTCCAGAAGGGCATCACCGAGCTCGCGGGCGAAGGCACGGTGCAGCTCTTCACGCAGCCCGGGCGCGAGAAGGATCCGATCTGCGGTGTGGTCGGTCAGCTCCAGTTCGAGGTGCTCACCTACCGCGTCGAGCACGAATACGGCGCCAAGATCTCCTTCGACCGCCTGCCCTACGAGCGCGCGCGTTGGGTCGAGGGGCCGACCACCGTCGAAGAGGTCGAGGCGGCGCGCGTCCCGCTCGTCGTCCGTGACCAGGACGAGCGCATCGTGGCCCTCTTCCGCGATGACTGGGAGCTCGAGCGGGCCATCCGCGACAACCCCGACTGGATCTTCCACGAGACCGCGCCCATCCGTCAGGGCGAGGGCTGAGGTAGGCAACCGGTCGCCGGGCTCCTCCGGGGTCGCGCGCCGCCCTACGTCCATGATTGAATCGCACGGCCTCCCCCTCGTCGAAGGGGAGGTCGGCGCTAGAAGATGACGATGCGTATCCCCACGATCCGCGGGCTGATCGTCGCGGCCCTCCTCCTCCCCTCGCTCCTCGCCTCCGCGTCTCCGAGGGAGCTCCAGGTCGATCGCGAGAAGAGCCGCGCCACCTTCGAGTCGGCCGCCCGCCTCGAGACCATCCACGGCGTCGCCGACGAGGTGCGGGGCACGGTCGAGGTGGATCCAGACGACCTCTCCACGGCGCGCGCGACGGTCGTCGTCCCCGTGGCCTCCATCCGAACGGGCATCGAGCTCCGCGACGAGCACCTCCGCGGCGAGAAATGGCTCGACGCCAAACGTCACCCCGAGATCCGCTTCGAGCTCACGCGCGTCGAGGGGCCCTCGCGCCTCGTCGAGGGGGAAGAGGTGAGCGCCAAGCTCCACGGCCGGCTCACCGTGCACGGCGTCACGCGGCCGGTCGTCGCCTCGGCCAAGATCAAATGGGCGCGAGGCGCGGTCGAGGCCAAGGCGCGCTTCACCCTCAAGCTCTCGGAGCACGGCGTCGAGATCCCGAGCGTCGTCCAGCTCAAGGTGGCCGACGAGATCACGGTCCGGGTGCAACTTCGCGCCTCCTGAGGCCTGCGGTATCCTCGATCCATGATCGAGGGATTCGAGTCGCGCGAATTCACCGCCGAGGGGTTCACCCGCACCGTCTACGAAGCGGGGCAGGGCCCGGGCGTCGTCATCATGCACGAGGTCCCGGGGATCACCCCGGAGGTCCTCCGCTTCGCGCGTTACGTGATGGATCGCGGCTACCGCGTCGTCCTGCCCGAGCTCTTCGGGGAGGCGGGGCGTCCCTTCTCCCTCCCGTACGCGATGCGCGAGATCGCCAAGGCCACGTGCGTGCGGAAGGAGTTCGCCATCCTCGCGCGCCGGCGCTCGAGCCCCATCACCGACTACCTCCGCGCGCTCTGTCGCGACGTCCACGCGCGCTGCGGCGGGCCCGGCGTGGGCGCGGTCGGCATGTGCATCACGGGCAATTTCGCGCTCGCGCTCATGGTCGATCCGAGCGTGATGGCGCCCGTGCTCTCGCAGCCGTCGCTGCCGTTCGGTCTCACGCGCGACCACCGGCGCGCGCTCCACGTCACCGACGACGACCTCGTCTGCATCAAACGTCGCGTCGCCTCGGGCGAGACCCGCGTGATCGGGCTCCGCTTCCACGGCGATCCGCTCTGCCCGCCCGAGCGGTTCGAGCGCCTCCGCGAGGAGCTCGGCGACGGCTTCGAGGGCATCGAGCTCTCGCCCAAGGACGCGAACCCCGAGAGCCCCGCGCCCCGGCCCCACAGCGTGCTCACGCTCGATCTCGTCGATCGCGAGGGGCATCCCACGCGAAGGGCCCTCGACCGGGTGCTCGCCTTCTTCGACGAAAAGCTCCGGCCCGAGGGCGCGTTCGCGTCCGCGTGAGGCGCGCCGGGCTCAGGCCGCGAGCAGCCCGCTCCGCTCGAGGAGCGGCTCGAGCTTGGGATCGCGCCCCATGAAGGCGCGGTAGAGCTCGGCGGGATCGGCCGAGTCGCCCTTCTCGAGGATGGACTCGCGGAAGGCCTTGCCGACCTCGGGGTTGAGCACGCCTTCCTTCGCGAAGCGGGAGAAGGCGTCGGCGTCGAGCACCTCCGCCCATTTGTAGCTGTAGTAGCCGGCGGCGTATCCGGTCGGGCTCGCGAAGAGGTGCCCGAAGCTCGTGATCATCGCGTAGTCGGGCTCGAGCACGGCGGGCGAGTGGAGCGCGGCGATCTCGCGCGCGTACGCGAGGAGATCCTTGGTGGGGTTCTTCACCCACTCGCGGTGGAGCATGAGGTCGAGCGTGGCGAAGCCGAGCTGACGCATCTGCGCGTTGGCCGCGCGATACGTCCGCGTCGCGCGGAGCCGCTCGAAGAGCTCGTCGGGGATGGGCTCGCCGGTCGCGTGGTGGCGCGCGAAGCGATCGAGCGCCTCACGTTCCCAGCACCAGTTCTCCATGATCTGGCTCGGGAGCTCGACGAAATCCCATGCGACGTTGGTTCCCGCGAGCGAGCGCACCTCCACGCGCGAGAAGGCGTGGTGGAGGAGGTGACCGAACTCGTGGAACAGCGTCTCCACCTCGTTGTGCGTGAGGAGCGCGGGCTTCCCGTCGATGGGCGGGCTCATGTTCCCGCAGAAGAGGCCGAGGTGCGGTCGTCCGTCGAGGCCCGTGAGGATCGGGTTCATCCACGCGCCGTCGCGCTTGTTCTCGCGCGGATAGAGGTCCACGTAGAACGCGGCGAGCATCGAGCCGTCGCGGTCGTAGATGCCGAAGGTCTCGACCTTGGGATCCCAGACGGGCATCGAGTGCGGGCGGATCTCCACGCGGTAGAGCTCCTGCACGATCGTAAAGAGCCCCTCGAGCACGCGGTCGGCCGGGAAGTAGGGGCGGAGCGCCTCCTCGTCGAAGTCGAAGCGCGCGCGGCGCTGCTTCTCGGCGTAGTAGCTGAGATCCCAGGGCTTGAACGGGGGCGCGTCCTCGCCTTCGAGCTCTTTGCGGAACGCCTCGAGGGCAGCGTTCTCCGCGGCGAAGGCGGGGAGGGTGCGGGCGCGGAGATCGTCCACGAAGCGCATCGCCGCCTCGCCCGTCTTGGCCATTCGATCTTCGAGGACGAGGTCGGAGAAGTCGGCGTAGCCGAGGAGCTCGGCCTTCTTCTGCCGGAGCGCGAGGATCTCACGAACGAGCGTGCGGTTGTCGTAGGGACCGCTCGCCGCGCGCGAGTTGAACGCGCGGTAGATCGTCTCGCGGAGCGCGGCGTCGTCGGCGTAGGTGAGCACGGGGATCACGCTCGGGGCCTGGAGGGTGAAGCGATAGCCTTCCTTGCTCTTCTCGCGCGCGCTCGCGCGCGCGGCCTGCTTGGCCGACTCGGGGAGCCCGGAGAGGCGCGCCTCGTCCTCGACGTAGAGCTCGAAGGCCTGGGTCGCGTCGAGGACGTTCTGCGCGAACTTCGTCGTCTTCTCGGCGAGGGCCACGTCGATCTCGCGGAGGCGCGCCTTGCCTTCCTCCGAGAGCTCGGCGCCGTGCCGCTTGAAGTCGCGGAGCGTCTTCTCGAGGAAGCGGGCCTTGGTGGGCGAGAGCGAGCGCGCCTCGTCGGTCTCGGCGAAGCGGCGGAGCGCTTCGTAGAGCTTGGGCTTGAGCGCGATGCCCGAGTAGAACGCGCTCACGAGGGGCTGGACCGTGTTGTACGCCTCGCGGAGCTCGGCCGTGGTCGCGACGGACTCGAGGTGGCCCACCACCGTCATCGCCCACTCGAGCGTCTCGGTGGCGCGCTCGAGCTCACCGAGCGTGTTCTCGTAGGTCGGCGCCTCGTCGCCGATCGCGTCGATGCGCTGCTCGGCCTCTTCGATCAGCGTCGAGATGGCGGGGACGACGTGCGAAGGCGAGATGCGGTCGAAAGGGACTTCGAATCGGATCTCGAGGAGCGGGTTCTGCATCCCGAGATCGTAGCAGCCTCTGCGCCTCCGTGGCGCGTCACCTCCGATCGGATCCCGACGCGCGACGTCCGCTCACATCCGCCTTCCAGAATGCGCGCGGCGCGTTGTGTGCGGCCGCCCGGGGCCTATGTTCGATCTGCGCATGGTTCGGACACCCCTCTTTCGGATCGCGCCGCTCGTCCTCGGCCTCGCCGTGGTGGCGAGCGGGCTCGCCGACCGGGACGGCGCGCGCCCCGTGGGGTACGCGGAGCGCGTACGCGTGGGCGCGCTCGGGCCGCTCCGCTTCGACGATCGCCTGGTGATCGAGATCGAGGGGATCACCTCGCCCTATCTCCGTGGGCGGACGCTCTCCCGATACCACGACGGCGCCTGGTGGCCGAAGGAGGGCGCGCTCCTCCCCGTGGCGGCGCAGGGCGAGGCGACGCATCGAGCGCGCCTCGCCGACGGCGCGGCCTTCCTGCCGCTCGGGGCGCAGGTCGTGGCCTCGCCGGCGGGCGCGGCGAGGCGGCGAGCCGACGGAACCCACGTGCTCGCGCCGGAGGCCACGTGGGTCGGCTTCCGCCTCGAAGCGGAGGACGCCGCGCCGGATCCCGACGACCTCGAGGTGCCGCCCGCGATGCGCGAGGCGCTGGTGAAGCGGGCGCGCGCGCTCGCCGGACGAGGCACGCCGCGCGAGCAGGCCGAACGCCTCCGCCGCGCGCTCGCCACGTCCATGGACTACCGGCTCGACTTCGAGCCGCGGCCGGGCGTCGATCCGGTGCTCGACTTCCTCGAGCGCGGGGAGGGCGGGCACTGCGAGCTCTTCGCGAGCGCCTACGTGTTGCTCGCGCGGAGCCTCGGCATCCCCGCGCGCCTCGTGAGCGGCTATTACGCGAGCGAGCGCGTGCCCGAGGCGGGGATCCTGCGCGCGCGCCGGAGCGACGCGCACGCCTGGGCCGAGGTCTACGTCGACGGCCGTTATCGCACGGCCGATCCCACGCCGCCTCAGGGCTCGAAGACCACCTCGATGCGCTTCAGGTTCCCGTCGACTTCCTTGCCCACGCCCGACACCCCACGCTCCTCGAGCGCGTCGGCGATCTCGTCGAGCTGAGTGGGGTTGGGCCCGCGGAGCGTGACGCGATCCGACTCGCGCGCCGCGTGCATCTCCGCGATCTCGTCGAGCGCCTCGCTCGAGGTCTCGGAGAGCTCGAGCGGCTGCCCTTGGAAGAACTCCGAGCTCTCGAAGGTGAGCGTGCGCCGACGCCCTTCGAGCGATTCGGCGGCGCGGCGACCTTCTTCTTCGGCCTCGTGCGCGGCCTCCTCGCCTTCCTCCGTGAGCTTCTCGTAGCCCTCCTTGGCGCTCTCCTCCGTGGACCGCCACGCCTCGCCGATGCGCTCGCCGACGCGATCCGCGCCCTCCTCGATCTTGCGTGTGCCTTCGCGGAGCGACTCCTTGGCCTCCTCGCCGAGGTCGCGCGTCTCCTCCTCGGCCTCGCGGCCGAATTCGCGCGTGTCGCGCCGGGCCTCCTCGCCGAATTCGCGGGTGTCCTCCTCGGCCTCGCGGCCGAGCTCGCGCGTCTCCTCGGCCCCCTCGCGGGCGTCGTCACGGATGCGCTCGCCGGCGCGGTCCACGTCCTCGCGCGCGTCGTCGAAGAGGCCTGCGGCCTCGTCGGGGTTCGGACGCCCGAGGAGCGCCGGATCCTCGGCCCGCTCACGCGGCCCGATGAACATCAACACCGCCGCCAGGATGGCCGCGCCGATCGCCGCCGGGATCAAGAACCGTCCCGGCCCCCCGCGGTCGGGGCCCTCCTCGGATCGCCTCGCCCCGAGCGGGACGTCGGCCGTGGGGCGACGCCGCGGCGTCGAAGCGGAAGGGGGAGGCGGCTCGCTCGCCGCCTCGCGCGGCGCCTCCGAGGCGAGGAGCGGCGCGAGGCTCCTCGGCAGGAAGGCTTCGGCGAGCGCGCCCTCGGCGGCGAGCTCCCTGGAGAGCTCGCGCTCGCCCTCCACGCGGCCGCGGTAATGCCTCGCGACGGTGGCCAGCGCGATGGGCGCGTGGAGCCGCATGAGCGATCCGGCGCCGCCCTTCCCGAGGCCGGTCGAGGAGCCCACGCTCGCGAGCACGCTCGAGAGCTTCCGGCCGAAGATGAGGTTGAGGATCGAGCTCCCCTCGTCGGAGAGCCGGTTCCGATCCGCGGCGAGGCTCCCCGGCACGTCGTCGAGCCATCGCTCGTCGGCGTTGCGCAGGGCGCTCATGATCTCCGCGGCGCCCCCTCGCGTCATGGCCTTGTGGGCGAGGCCCGAGACGAACGTCGGGATGACGATCGAGAGCGCGGAGCCGACCTCGCCTTCTCCGTGCCCGAGCTCCCGTGCGAGCGCGGCGACGCCCCGTTCGTCGATGCTCCTCTGCAGTAGTCTGACGAGATTGTCTTCCATCGGCTCCCCCCGGAAACGCCGCGCGCGACGGCGCGGCGACGGGGAGATCCTTGGGCCACGGGGCGCGCGCGGATACCGTCGCCGGTCCCGGATGCCCGAGCACGGAGCCGGACGTCGGAGCACGAGGCCCCAGGAGATCAGAGCACGAAGCTCAGGATCAGCGGGATGCTGACGAGCGAGACGAGCGTCGAGACGAGCACGAGGCTCGCGACCTGGACGGGCTCGCGCCCGTAGCGCTGGGCGAAGATGTAGTTGAGCACCCCCGCGGGCATCGAGGCCTCCAGCACGAAGACCCCCTTCACGGGACCCTCGAGCCCGAAGAGGTGCGCGAGCAGGAGCGCCACGGCGAGGCCGCAGCCGATGCGGACGCCCGAGAGCACGAAGCTCCGATCGAAGCGCGCCGCCTCCAGGTTGGAGAGCGCGACGCCGAGCGTGATCAGCATGAGCGGGATGGTGAGCCCGCCGAGGAGCTGGGTCGTGCGGAGGACGGCCTTGGGGACGGGGACCTCGAAGGCGAGCGTGAGCACCGCCGCCGCCGCGGCGTAGAAGAGCGGCGAGGTCAGGAGGGGCCGGATGGAGCGCTTGCCGGCGTAGATGAAGTCCCCGGCGAGGCTGTGGACCGTGAACGTCGTCGTGAAATAGGCGACGGCGAGCGCGAGGCCCACGTCGCCGAAGGCGAAGAGGCAGACCGGGATCCCGAGGTTGCCCGTGTTGGGGAAGGTGAGCGGGCCGAGGTAGGTCCGCACCGGGTAGCCGATCACGCGGAGCGCGACGGCGTTCGCCACCACCACCGAGGCGATCAGCGAGAGCGTGAGCCCGCTCATGCGCGCGAGGACCGCGCGATCGACCTCGGTCGTGACGAGCGTGTGGAAGATCAGGCAGGGGGCGCCGACGTAGAGGACGAGGTCCGAGAGCGTCGCCGTGTCGATCTTCTTGCCGCTCCGCGCCCAGGCGAAGCCGAGCGCGGCGCAGGCGAAGACGGGGGCGACGATGGAGAGGAGCTCGATGAACAACGACGGCTCCCGGTGGGGGAGGAGGGGACCGCGGGAGCATGCGGGGCGGCGGCCACGCAGGCCACCGCCCGCGTCGTCACGGATGGACGTAGATGGGGTTGCTCACCGCGAAGGGCTTCCGCACGCCCGGGTAGACCGGCGCGAGCAGGTCGTTCTCCCCGTTCGAGCCGGCGTGGAAGATGATCCACGAGCCGTCGGAGAGGGCGCTCGACGGGATCACGACCGTCTGCTCGAGCCGGACGGCCGGGTCGTCGCCGGGCGCCGAGTCCTCGTCGATGTCGAAGGTCGCGAAGGTCTCACCGTCGACGATGACCTCGAGGTAGGAGATGCCGCGGATCCAGGAGGCCGCGAGGACCTTCACCTCGAAGACGGCGTCCTCACCCTCGAGGTTCACGTCGTCACCGGGCCGGGCGCCGTCCGGTCCCTCCACGACCACGTAGGCGCCGCCGCTGATGATGCTGCGGCCGGCCTCCGTGACCGTCTGGATGAGCCCGACGGGATCGGGCTCCGCGCGGAGGGCGGTCGCGTCGCTCACGCCGAGCTGGAGGCAGGTGCGCGGATAGCCCACGGGGGCCGTGGCGATCTCGTGGCTGTCGGACGAGCCGACCGCCCAGACGCGCCGCCCGTTGTGGAGGAGGCGGAACCAGTCGGCGACCGTCGTGTCGCGGCAGGTGTCGAAGTCGGCGTCGTTGAAGACCTCGAGGAGGGTGAACTCCTCGTCCCAGTACTCGGGCCGAGCGACGAGGCCCGTGGTGCGGTCGAAGCCGGCCGCGTCGAAGTAGCCGCCGAGCGATCCGCCCCATCGCGGGTGGTTCACGATGAAGGTGGGCGCCTCGGGGCGGGCGCGCCCCTCGTCGAAGACCTCGGGCGGGAGCCGGTCGACCCACTCGAGCGCGCCGCCGTTGCGCTTGGTGGGATCCTCTTCCATCGGGAAGAAGTTGAAGTGACCCCACGCGAAGGTGGTGAGCTCCTCGCCGCCCACGCCGTAGGCGAAGTCCTCGAGGCCCAACTCGAAGATCACGGGATCGAAGTCGCGGATCCACTCGTGGTCGGTGCGGATGGCGATCTCGAGGCCGTCGGCGATCATGCCGGCGAGCTTGAGCTGCGGGGAGTCGGGCGAGTCGGGGCTGCGGTGCGTGTGGATGTGATAGTCCGCGCACATCACGCCGGGGAGGTCGATCTCGCGCGTGAGCGCGAAGTTTACCTCGCGCGTCTCACCCGCGGCGACGGCCGAGGGGAGCACCTGGTCGCCGAGCTCGTAGTCGAAGCCGCTCGAGGCGACGACGCGGTGGACGCCCGGCTCGACGCGGAGGTCGATCGCCGAGGCCGTCGCGAACGCGACGTGCGAGCGGCCGGCCGCGAGCGCGGCCTCGCCGTATTCGGCGGGGACGCTCGGCACCGCGAGCGGCGCCTGCGGGAAGACCTGCACGCGCGCGGGGATGGGCGCGTCGTTCTCGTCGGTCACCGTCACGCGGAGCGTCGCGAAGGGCGGCATCTCGAGATCGACGGTGTCGGTGCCCGCCGCCACGGTGATCGGCGCGGTGGGCGGGAGGCCCGGACGGAAGGCCACGAGCTGGACGGGCTCGTTGGGCACTTCGATCTCGAAGGTGCCGTCCGCCGCGGGGGTGAAGCGGGCGTAGTGGCGGCCGTCCTCGCGGAGCACGTGGACGCGCACGTCGCTCACGTCGGCGCCGGCGTTGGCCTCGGCGTTCGAGACGGTGCCGACGAGGGTGCGGCGCGCTTCGCCGCGGTGGCGCGCGAGCGTCGCCTGGAGCCCGGGGAGACCCGGTCCGCCGACGAGCATGCTGCCGAGCGGGATGCGCGTGAAGTCACAGGCCGCGACGTCGGCGGCGCCGAGCGCGAACGCCGACGCGCCCGCCACCTCGATGAAGCGCGTGAGCTCGACCCCTTCCGGCGGGAGCCAGGCGTAGCTCGTGGCCTGGTCGTCGACGAAGAGGGTCGAGGCCGACTTCGTCGGGCCGGGCAAGAAGCCGTTCTCCTCGCTGTAGATCGGCATCCGGTTGAACTGGAAGAAGGCGAGGAGGACATTGGAGGCGCGCCGGGGCTTCTCCTCCTCGTTCGCCACGGTGATGTAGACGTCGATGGCGTCGGAGCCGGGCTCCATCACCCAGTCGATGGCGGCCATCCAGCCGTGGAACGCGCCCCCGAGGAGCGAAGGGATGAGGTCGCCGAGGAACTTGATGGTGTCCATCGGGCCGACGGCGCGGATCACGGCCGCGTTGCCGTCGGAGCCGTCGTTCATGACGGTCACGGACTCCGTCTTCACGAGGAACGAGGCGATGCCGAAGATCACCTCGTTGAAGTCGCCCGCGTCGACGAGCTTGCCGTTCTCGACGCGCGCGATGCCCACGGGCCGGCCGCCGTACGGATCGAAGAGATCCGAGTCCCCCACGTCCTCGATGATCACGGCGATCCGGTCGTTGGCGAGGACGAAATCACCCTCCGCCCAGGTGGCGAGGTTCAGCCGGTCCTCGGGGAGCTGGTCGGCGCGGATGCGCCCCGCTCGCGACTCACCCGGACCCGCGCCGAGCGGATCGGGGTGGCCGTCGGGATCGCCGGTCTCGAAGTCCGGCAGCCCGTCGGGGCAATCGACGGGGCCTTGGGGATCGCCAGAGGAGTCGTCTCCGCACGCGACGAGGAGCGTGATCGCCGCGGCGAGGAGCAAGAGCAAGGGGGTGCGGGGGAGTTGCATGGCCGCGAGTTTACGCGGACACGGTGAGAATACAAAGACGCGATGGCCATCGTACGGGGTGAGCTCGGGCGCCTCTTGCGCGCCTCTCTACCACTTGGTAGAGAGACGCAGCCGCGCGGTAGGGGCACCACCGCAGCGTATGGAGGACTCAGTCATGGGTGCATCGAACCGATTCATCCTCGAGCAGAGGCGCGTGATCGCCGCGCTGCTCCGCTCGGGCATCGAAGCCGCGACCCAGAAGCCCGGCGCCGGGCAGAAGCCCGTCGTGCCTGGCCCCGTGCTCGAAGAGACGGTCACGCCGCCCTCCAAGGAGCTCATCGCGGCGTACGTGAAGCACGTCGGCGGCGATCCCTCGGCCTACAAGGGCACCATCCCGCCGCACCTCTTCCCGCAGTGGGTCTTCCCCCTGCAGACGCGCACGCTCCGCGGCCTGCCCTATCCGCTCACCAAGGTGCTCAACGGCGGCTTCCGCCTCGAGATCAAGAAGCCGCTCCCGCAGGGTGAGCCGCTCCTCGTGCGCGGCAACCTCGCCGACATCGACGACGACGGGCGCCGCGCCATCCTCCACGGCCACTTCGTCACCGGCACCGCCTCGGCCCCCGACGCCATCGTCGCCGACATGCAGGTGATCGTCCCGCTCTCGGGCGGCCCCAAGGGCGAGAAGAAGAAGAAGGAGCACCCGCGCGTCCCGGAGGACGCCAAGGAGCTCGCGCGCTGGAAGCTCCCCGCCAACGCGGGCCGCGAGTTCGCGAAGCTCACGGGCGACATCAACCCCATCCACTGGATCCCGCCGGCGGCGCGCGCGAGCGGCTTCAAGAACGTGATCCTCCACGGCTTCTCGACGTCGGCGCGCGCGTACGAAGGCGTCGTGCGCTCCGTCTTCTCCGGCAACGTCTCGGCCATCCAGGCCTTCGAGTGCCGCTTCACCAAGCCCGTCGTGCTCCCCGCCAAGGTGGGGCTCTACGTGCGCGGCCAGGAGGTCTTCGTCGGGGACGCCCCGGGGGGACCCGCCTACCTCACCGGCCGATTCGAAACCCGCTGACCGACCAAAGGATGCAACGATGAGCGACTTCCTCCTCGAACTCTCGGAGAACCCCCAGGCTCGCAAGCTGATCAAGACCCTCGGTCTGCCGATCCCCGTGCCCGAGCCCCTTCCCCGTGCGCAGGGCCCCTACGAGGAGCGCCCCTTCGACGGCAAGTCCATCGTGGTCCGCGCGACGCCGGCGCTCGCCGAGGTGCTCGCCAAGACCCTCGGCCGCGGCGGCGCGAACAGCTACGTCGTCGGCGAGGCGATCGCGTCCTTCGAGAAGCTCGGTGACGCGTGGGGCCGCGCGCCCGTCGCGCTCGATCCCGCGAACGCCGGCGAGGACCTCCAGCTCGACGGCGCCATCGTCGACGCGACCGACGTGAAGTCGCCCGCCGATCTCCGCGTCCTCTACGACGTGCTCCACCCGCTGATGCGCAAGTTCCGCAAGGCCTCGCGCTTCGTGGTGATCGGGCGCCTCCCGGAGACCACCGACGACGCCGGTGAGGCCGCGGCCCGCATGGGCCTCGAGGGCTTCGTGCGCAGCCTCGGCAAGGAAGTCGGTGGCAACGGCAGCACCGCCAACATGGTCTTCGTCGAAGAGGGCGCCGAGGCGCGCGTCGCGGCCGTGCTGCGCTTCCTCCTCTCGCGCCGCTCGGCGTTCGTCTCCGGGCAGCCCATCCGCGTCACCAAGCTCGCCAAGGGCTCGGACGATCCCGTCACGCGCCCCCTCGAGGGCAAGGTCGCGCTCGTCACGGGCGCCGCGCGCGGCATCGGGGAGGCGACGGCCGAGCTCCTCGCCGCCGAGGGCGCGCACGTGGTGGTCCTCGACCGCCCGGCGGACGACGGCCCCGCGAGCGTGGTCGCGCGCAACGTGGGCGGCTCGCTCCTCCTCGTCGACATCACCGATCCCGACGCGCCCGAGACGATCGCCAAGACGCTCCTCGAGCGTCACGGCGGCGTCGACATCGTCGTGCACAACGCGGGCGTGACGCGCGACAAGCGCCTCCAGAACATGAAGCCGGAGCTCTGGGACTCGGCCGTCGACATCAACCTCGGCGCCGTCGTCCGCATCACCGAGAAGCTCCTCGAGAAGAAGGCGCTCCGCGAGGGCGGTCGCGTGATCTGCCTCTCCTCCGTCTCCGGCATCGCCGGCAACAACGGGCAGACCAACTACAGCGCCTCCAAGGCCGGCATCGTGGGCTTTGTGAAGACGCTCGCGCCCAAGGTGGCCGACAAGGGCATCACGGTGAACGCGATCGCCCCCGGCTTCATCGAGACGCGCCTCACGGCGGCGATGCCCGTCTTCCTCCGCGAGGGCGCGCGCCGTCTCAGCTCGCTCGGCCAGGGCGGTCGTCCCGAGGACGTCGGCCAGGCGATCACCTTCCTCGCCACCCCGGGCGCCGTGGGCGTGACTGGTGGCGTCCTTCGTGTGTGCGGAGGCGCGCTGGTCGGCGCGTGAGGAACGACGACATGGCGACCAAGAAGCAGTCCGGGAGCAAGAACATGGCGGAAGAACAGAAGCGCAGGCCCACCAAGTCGGTCCCTCCGAAGGGCGAGTCCGGGGACAAGCCCGTGGCGCGTCGTCAGAGCGCGAGCAGCGTCTCGGTGCGCCCGAGCGCCCGTCGCGCCGTGATCGTCGGCGGCGTGCGCACGCCCTTCGTGCGTGCGTTCGCGGAGTTCATGGAGCTCGACACGATCGCGCTCGCCACCGAGGCGACGCGCTCGCTCCTCGAGCGCTTCGACGTGCCGCGCAACGAGATCGACGGCATCGTCTGGGGCGGCGTCATCCTCAACTCGTACGCGCCCAACACGGCGCGCGAGATCGCGCTCGACCTCAAGCTGCCCTCGCGCGTCGACGGCTTCACGGTCACGCGCGCGTGTGCGAGCGGCCTCCAGGCCGTGACCTCGGCCGTCGCGGCCATCGAGCGCGGCGAGGCCGACCTCCTCATCGCCGGCGGCTCCGACTCGACGTCGAACGCGCCGCTCGTCCTCCCCAACAAGGCGGTCCACGCGCTCGCGCCGATCGCCTTCGGCAAGGCCAAGGGCATGCAGGACTACCTCGGCGTGCTCGCACAGCTCATGCCGATCACCGACATCCTCCCGCGCAAGCCCGAGATCGCCGAGCGCACCACGGGTGAGGTGATGGGCGTGAGCGCCGAGCGCATGGCCAAGCGCAACGGCATCACGCGCGAGGCGCAGGATCGCTTCGCCCTCGCGAGCCACGAGCGCGCCGCCGCGGCGGTCGCGTCTGGCCGCTTCGACGAGGAGATCGCGCCGGTGGAGACCAAGGGTGGCCGCGTCGCCGCCGACACGATCATCCGCGGCGACACGAGCCTCGAGAAGCTCGCCAAGCTCAAGCCCGCCTTCGATCGCCAGAACGGCACCGTCACGGCCGGCAACGCCTCTGCGCTCACGGACGGCGCGGCCGCCGTGCTCGTGATGAGCGAGGAGAAGGCGCGCGCGCTCGGCTACAAGCCCAAGGCCGCGTTCCGCAGCTTCGCCTACACCGCGGTGGATCCCACCGATCAGCTCCTCATCGGCCCGGCGATCGCCATCCCGATGGCGCTCGAGCGGGCGGGCCTCGAGCTCTCCGACGTGAGCCTCGTCGACATCCACGAGGCCTTCGCCGCGCAGGTCCTCTCGGTCCTCAAGGCGCTCGCGAGCGACGCCTGGGCCCAGGAGCGCCTCGGCCGCTCCAAGGCGGTGGGCGAGGTCGATCCCGCCATCCTCAACGTCCACGGCGGCTCCATCGCCATCGGGCATCCCTTCGGCGCCACGGGTGCGCGGATGGTCACCACGATGGCCAACGAGCTCGTCCTGCGCGACGCGGAGACCGCCGTCCTCGGCATCTGCGCGGCGGGCGGGATCGGCGCCGCGGCCGTCATGGAGCGCGTCGACTGATCGCGAAGATTCGAGCTCTCACCGGCTTGGTTTGGGTGGCGTTCCGCGGTATCGTCTGCAATTGGACCCAAGAGCCCAGTAGGACAGGGCCGAGAGTAAGACGGTAGGAGTAACAACCGGTGGGGAAGCGAATCTTCGTCCGGAACCTTTCGTTCGCCAGCACAGACGAGGGCCTTCGGGCGCACTTCGAGCAAGCTGGCCACGAGGTTCGGAGCGCGCGAATCGTGCTCGATCGCGAGACGGGAAAGAGTCGAGGTTTCGGATTCGTCGAGCTCGTCGACGACTCGCAGGTCGAGGCAGCGATCGGCGCGCTCGACGGCAGCTACATGGACGGCCGCCCCATCTCGGTGCGTGAGGCGCACGATCAGCGCCCCGGCGGTGGCGGTGGTGGTGCGCCGCGCGGTCCCCGCGAGTCCTCCTACGAGGGTGGCGGGGGCGGCTACCGTGCGCGTCCCCCGCGCGAGGGGGCGGGACCGTCCCGTCCCGAGGGCGATTTTCGTCCCCGTCCGCCGCGCGAAGGCGGCTACGGTGGCGGTGGCGGCGGCGCCCCGGGCGGCGGCTTCCCGCCTCCCGCCGGCGACTTCGCCGGCGAACGGCGTCGCCCCTCCAAGAAGAAGAACAAGCGAGCCTTCCGCGGCGACGACGACGATCGCGGCGGGTTCCGCGACAGCGAAGACCGCAAGTCCCGCCGCCAGCGCAAGCACGTGCGCGGCGGGTTCGACGGGGACTTCGACGAAGATTGGTGAGGTGCGGCGGCCCTCGCCGCCGTGAATCATGCACCTCGTCCTCATCGCATCGCGTGGCGCGGAGCCCGTGGTCGCCCGCGAGGCATCGTCGATCCTCGGCCGAGCGGTCGAGGAGCGCGTCGGCTCCGTACACCTCGAAGGCTCGCTCGAAGACGCCTATCGACTGCGCCTCGGCGTGCGCAGCGCCTCGCGCCTCCTCGTCGTGCTCCGGCGCTTCGAGGGGACGACGGGCGACGCGGTCTACGAGGCCCTCTCCGAGGTCGCCTTCGAGGAGCTCTTCTCGAGCCGCGCGCGCTTCGTCGTCGAGGCCGTGGGGCGTGGCGCCGAGCCCACGCACTTCCTCACGCTCCGGGCCAAGGACGCGGTCGTGGACCGCTTCCGCGCGCGCGTCGGCGAGCGGCCGAGCGTGGACCGCCGCGAGCCCGACGTCCGCCTCCACCTCCACCTGAGCGGCGAGGAGGCGCAGCTCGCGCTCGATCTCGGCGACGGCTCGCTCTCGCACCGCGGCTACCGGCCGAGCGGCGCGGCGGCCCCGCTCCGCGAATCGCTCGCGGCGACGCTGCTCCTCCTCGCGGATTTCCCGGCGATTGCGCGCGAAGGCCGACCCTTCGTCGATCCGATGTGCGGCTCGGGGACCCTCCTCGTCGAGGCGGCGCTCATCGCGGCCGAGATCGCGCCGGGCCTCTTCCGGGACGCGCCAAGCGAGGCCGTCGCGCTCCACGACCTCCGCCTCTTCCGCCGCGTGCGGCGCGAGCTCGAAGAAGCCCGTCGATCCCAGGTGAGCGCCCCCATCGTCGGGCGCGATCGCGACCCGCGCGCCCTCTCGCTCGCGCGCGAATCGGCGCGCCGCGCGGGCGTCGAGCGCTTCGTCCGCTTGGAGCAGGGTGACTTCGAAGCGGCGAGGCCGCCCGAGGGCCCGCCCGGTCTGCTCCTCGTCAACCCGCCCTACGGCGAGCGCCTCGGCGACACCACGGATCTCCTCGCGGTCTACGAGCGCCTCGGCGACGTCTTCCGCTGGCACTTCCCGGGGTACCGCGCGGGCGTCTTCACGGCCGACGACACGCTCGCGCGCCGCGTCGGCCTCAAGGCGTCGAAGCGCTTCCCTCTCCACAACGGCCCGCTCGCGGCCTCGCTCTCGCTCTACGAGATCCACCCCGAGCCGCCCAAGAAGAAGCCGACGTGGAAGGACGAGCCGCGCCCCGAGGCCGCGATGTTCGAGAACCGCCTCGAGAAGAACGCGCGCCGCCTCGCCTCGTACGTGCGCACGCGCGAGCTCACGGCCTACCGGCTCTACGACCGCGACATCCCCGAGTACGCCTTCGCCATCGATCGCTACGGCGACCGGCTCCTCGTGCAGGAGTGGGCGCCGCCCAAGTGGATCGACCCGCAGCTCGCGGCCTCGCGCGCGCGCGACGTGCGCCTCGTGCTCGAGCGCAAGCTCGGGGTGCCCGCCGAGAAGATCCACTTCCGCCGCCGGCGCCGGCGCGGCAAGAACGAGCAGGTCGTCTCCTCCGGCGAGGGGGCCGAGGTCTTCGTCGTCGAGGAGAGCGGGCATCGCTTCGAGGTCGAGCTCTCCGATCGCCTCGACACCGGGCTCTACCTCGATCACCGCGAGCTCCGGCGTATGGCGTCGAAGGGCGTCTCGGGCACACGCTTCCTCAACCTCTTCGCCTACACGGGGAGCGCGAGCGTCTACGCGGCGCGTGCCGGCGCCAAGGTCGTGAGCGTCGATCTCAGCCGCACGTACCTCGACTGGGCGGAGCGCAACTTCCGCCTCAACGACCTCGACCCGCGCGAGCATCGCTTCGTGCGCGAAGACGTCGCGGCCTTCCTCGCCGAGGACCGAGGTCGATACGAGACCATCTTCTGCAACCCGCCGAGCTTCTCCCGCTCCAAGGCCGCCGAGGACGAGTTCGAGGTCAAGCGCGATCACGTGCGCCTCGTGCGGCTGTGCATGAAGCGCCTCGCGAGGGGAGGGCGGCTCTTCTTCTCCACGCACGCGCGCGGCTTCGAGCTCGATCCCGCCCTCCTCGAGGAGCTCCGCGTGGAAGAGCTCAGCCCCAAGAGCGTGCCGCCCGACTTCCGCAACGACGTGCACCGGGCCTACCTCATCCGTCACGCCGAAGACTCGATCCGGTGAGGCGGATCCCGTAATGTGCTCGGTCGATGCGACTCGTCTCGCTCACGACCGTCTTCGCGCTCCTCCTCGTCGCGGCGCTCACCGCGCGCGCCGAGCGATCGAGCGCGCCGTTCGCGGAGACTCGTTCCGTCGCCGAGCATCTCCGCAAGCTCGCGCGTGAATTCCCGCAGCGCGACGCCGAGCGCTTCATCAAGGTCGGCGGCTCGAGCGTGGTCAGCCGCGCCTTCCTCCATTGCTTCGCGCAGGACGACGTGGAGCTCGGCGATCGCGAAGATCTCCGGCCCACGCTCGAGCGCCTCACGCGAGGCCGCAACCCTTCGTTCACGCGCACGAGCCTCGCCACCGCCGTGGGCTACAACCTCCGGCACGTCCTCGGCGGACGTCCGCCGCTCATCCTCCGCGAGGTGCGCGCGATGAACCCGCGCTTCGCCCTCGTCTTCATGGGCCCCAACGACGTGATGGGGAAGAACCCCGGCGTCTACGAGCGGCGCCTCGAGTCCGCGGTCGACATGCTCCTCGCCGAGGGCGTGATGCCCATCCTCGGCACCATCCCGCCGCGCCCGCGCAACAAGGAGATCGACGCGTGGGTCGGCCCGTTCAACGAGGCCACGGCGCGCGTCGCGCAGCAGAGGGCCGTGCCGCTCGTCGACTTCCACGCGGCGATGTCGAAGCTCCCGGGCTCGGGGCTCGCGCGCGACGGCGTGCACCCCAACGTCTACCGCGCCGGAGGCAAGACCCGGCCGTGCGATCTCGGCCCCGAGGGGCTGGCCTACGGCCACAACGTCCGCAACCTCCTCGTGCTCGACGCCCTCGACACGCTCCTCCGCGCCCTCGACGGCCGCGCCGAGGCGCCTCAGGTCGCGCTCGGCCGCTGAGGCGTGGATTTCGGCTCCGCGCCCGCCCTGTATTACCTTGGGGTGATGCGATTCGTCTGGGCGCTCCTCTTGCTCGCGCTCGCGGCGTGCGATTCCCGCGATCCGGCGCCGCCGTTCGGCCCCCGGGACGGGAGCACGTCGCCCCCCTTAGCGGCGCTCACGCTCGAGCTCGTCGAGCCCGAGTCGCCGCTGCGCCTCGCCGCGGACGAGATCGCCGACCTGCGGCTCCGCGTCGTCCGCACCACGAGCGGGGAGCCCGAGGAGGGCGTGAACGTCACCTGTGGCGCCTTCGGCGTGCTCGGGGGCACCTCGCTCGGCTCGTCTTCGCCGAGCGACGCCTCGGGCGAGGTCCACGTCGAGCTCCGCGCCGGCGTGGAGCCGGCCTTCCTCCGCCTGGTCTGCTCGGCCTCGCGGGCGAGCGCCCTCGTGGTCCACGCGGCCGTCTCCCCGAGCGGGGCCTTCGGCGCGCTCGTCGTCGAGCCGACGTATACGGGCGCGCGTGCCTTCTCGGACGTGCGCGTCGACGTGCACTACGGCCGCACCTGTCCGCCCCCACGCGGCATCACACCGGAGCAAGAGGTGAGGGGCTCGTCGGGCGAGACCCTCCGCGTCGAGCCCGTGCCCGTGGAGCTCGCGCCGATCGTCGTCGTGAGCCTCCTCGACTCGGGCGGGCGCCCGGTCGCGCGCGGGTGTGCAGGCCCCGTCGAGGCGCTCGAGGGCGAGGACCTCGTCGTCGAGGTCTCGCCCGTAGACCTTCCGCTCGCCGTCGCGCGCGACTACCCCGCCGCGCTCCGCGTGCGCACCGCCGACGCGATCCCGCTCGCGAGCGCCGCGGGCCGCGTCGCCGCGCAAGCCACCGTCGGCGCCTTCGGCGACGAGGTCGACACGATGCTCGCGTGGCTCCGCGCGGCGCTGATCCAACGAGGGTTCGAGGTCGACCTCCTCACCTTCGACCTCGAGATCACCGGCCAGTTCGAGATCGATCTCGAGGCCGAGTACGCGCTCGCCGGCCGCTCGCCTTCGCGCGGCATCGACGCGCTCGACGGCGCGCTCGCCACCCGCGCAGGCGCCCTCTCGCTCGAGGGCACGCTCTCCGTCGACGAGGCCGACGCGGGGTATGCGCTCCTCTTCGACGTCGACGCCCTCTCGGCGGGGGCCACCTTCGGCGCGCTGCGTCCCGTCACGAGCTTCGGCGGGTCCACGAGCGGCATGGGAAGCGCGGGCGCGCTCGTCGAAAACGCCTTCGAAGGCGAGCTCCGCTTCGGCTTCGGGGGCGGCGCCATCGTGGCCGCGGGGCTCGAGGCCGGCGCCGACACATCGACGCGCGCCGCCTGGCTCGACGCCTTCGGCTGCGACGTCTTCGCGAACCTCCCGAGCTTCGAGGTGAGCTTCCTCGAGTGCGACGATCGTTGCCGCTTCGAGGTCTGCGAGGAGGTCTTCGATCGCGTCCTCGCTGCGTATCTCGACGGCGTGCGCGGCGTGTCGGCCGGCAGCGCGCTCTCCGTCTCCATGCGCGCACGCTTCGGCGACGACGGCGTGGGCGTGGAGCCGAGCTCGGTCGTCGTGGAGGACGTCGTCGGCCGGCTCCTCGACGGCGCCTCGACCTTCGAGCTCGTCGAGGCCGAGCTCACGCTCTCGCTCTGATCAACCCGCGCCGTACGTCGCGCGGAGGTGGTGCACGATGTCGCCGCTCTCGAAGAGCTCGATCCCCGCGCGCGCGTCGCGGAGGAAGGGGAACTGCGTCTTGCCGTAGCGCGCGCGGAAGGCGCCGCGCTTCTCGCTGCCGGGGCCCATGCTCCGCATCGTGTAGGCGAGCTCGAGCGAGTTCAGCGTGTCGCGCACGTAGGCGCAGAACGGGCAGGTCTCGTAGGCGTAGAGCTCGAGCTCGCTCGCCGGCTCGTCGAAGGTGCGCGTCTCGCCCGGCGGATAGGTCTTGCGGAGGTGCGCGACGATCTCGCTCGGATCGCTGAGCACGACGCCGTGCGCCTCGTCGACGAGCAGGGGCGGAGTGTCCACGCCGCCAAGGCGCTTGGCTTCCTCGAGGAAGCGCCTCCCACGAGGCGGGCACGGCCGGATCTCGAGGTCGAGATCGAGCTGCATCGCGCAGAGGCGGACCCTGCGGCACTCGGGGTTGCGTTCGTCGTCGTAGAGGATGGGGCGCCGAACGGCGGGGGCGGTGCTCATCCAGTGAACTCTAATCCCGGATCAGGCGCGCGCATCCGCGCCGAGCGAGGAGCCGCGCATCCGCAGCCGCAAGTGGTCGCGGAAGCGGAGGCCCGTCGTGCGCCGGAGCGCGCGATACGCGAAGGGCGCCATCGAGGGGTAGTGGAGGAGCCAGCCCACGCCGACCGCGAGGAGCCCGATGGAGGGCGCGAGGAGCGCGAGCGAGCCGCCCAGGACGACGAAGAGGACGACCATCGAGATCGCGCCGAGCCGGAGGCTCTCCTCGGGGAAGCCGCGCGCGTAGAACGCCATCGGGAAGAGCTGGAAGACGAGCCGCAAGAAGGCCGCCGCCGCGAGGAAGGGGAGGAGCGCGCTCGCGTGCGCGAACTCGCCGCCCTGGATGACGGCCACGAGCGGGCCACCCGCGACGCCCACGAGGAGGAGCACGGGCCCCGCGACGGTGATCACCTTCTTGGTCGCCCAGAGGAAGGCCTCGCCGAAGCGCGCGGGCTCGCGCGCGAGGCGGGAGAGCACGGGGAGCGTGGCCTTGTTCACGACGTCGCCGATCGCGGTCGCCACGCCGCCCGTGACGTCCATCGCGACGCGGTAGAGCCCCACGGCGCCCGGTCCGAGGAAGTGGTTCACGATGAGCGTGTCGGCGTGTCGATGGACGCGCTCGAGCACCTCGCTCGACGACGAGCGGAGCCCGAAGCGGAGGAGCGGCGAGAGCCCGCGGAGGTCCTGCGTGAGCCGGGGCACGCGCGCGCCCACGAGACGGAGCGCCACGAGCACGAAGAGCGGGTGGAGGGCGTGGCCGAGCACGATCGCCCACGCGCCGAGCCCACCGACGGCGGCGCCGACGCGCGTGAGCGCGGCGAGGAGCGTGGCGAGGACCTGTACCGCGCCGAACGCCCGGAAGCGGAGCTCGCGCGTGAGGAGGTGGAGCGGCACGAGCGAGAGGCCCGTGAAGATCAGCTTGCCGCTCGAGACGGCGACGTACGCCGTCACGTGGGGGTCACCGGTCCAGGCGGCCACGAAGGGACCGAGCGCCGAGAGGAGCGCCGCGAGCCCGAGGCCGGAGAGCAGCGCGAAGCTCGAGCTCGCGCGCACGAGGCGGTCGTCGAGCGTCGGCGTCTGCACGATGGCCGTGCCGAGGCCGATGCCCACCGCGGCCTCCGCGATCGTGGTGAGCGCCCACGCGACGGAGGCCGCGCCGAGCTCTTCCTTGGAGACGAAGAAGAGGACGACGACGATCGCGCCGAGATCCACGAGCCTCGCGAAGACCCCTGCCGAACCGAGCAGGAGGAGGCCGCGGCGGATCTCTTGGCGCTCGTCCTTCACTCACCGCCCCCAGGCGCGAGCCGGCGCGCCGCCGCCTCGTGGCGCGCGATCCGGGGGCTCGTGGATCCACTTCCCGCGGACGATCCCGTCTCTTATCCACGCGCCGCTCTCGGCGATGCAGCTCCCCACGTCCCACGGCTCGAGCGGCTCACGGCCCGAGGCGAGCCGCCGCTCGAGGAAGGCCTCGATGCGCCGGGCGCGCGCGTCCCAGGTGAGCGAGTCGCCGAGCTCCTTCGCGCGATGCCCGAGGCGCGCTGCGAGGGGCTCGTCGGCGCAGAGGCGATCGAGGGCCGTGAGCGCGGCGTCGAGATCCCCGGGCGGGACGAGGAGCGCGTTCTCCCCGTCCTCGAGGAGCTCGAGCAGATCGGGGTTGTGGGGCGCGAGGATCGCCCGCCCCGCCGCGAGGTAGAGGAAGAGCTTGAGCGGGAGGACGGTGTTCCCGTAGCGCTGGAGCGGCACCTTCGACGGGGGGATCAGCAGGACGTCGGCCGCGTAGAGGTAGGGTGCGATCGCGGCGTAGGGCTGCCACGGCACGATCTGCACGTTGGGGATGCGCCGCGCCTTGTCCTCGATCGGGCCGCGCTTCTCGGAGCCCACGAGCACGAAGAGCACCTCGGGGCGCGCGCGCGCCATGTCGAGCATCGCGTCGAGGCCTTTGCGCTCGTTCACGCGCCCGGAGTAGACGACGATCTTCTTCTCGAGCGGCAGGTCGAGGCGCTTCCTCGCCTCCCACTTGGCGAGGCGGGGCTCCACGCGCCGCGGCTCGAAGCCGTTGTGGATCACCGCGAGCTTCTCGCTCGGGATGCCGATGCGGCGGTAGGCCTGCATCGAGTAGTGCGAGTGGACGACCATCCCGAGGAACTTCGGGTGCCCCATCACGCGCCGGAGCAGCGCTTGCAGCGGCGGGAATTGATCGCCCCAGGGGCGGTAGTGCTCGAAGGCGGTGGGCAGCCCGCGCGCAAGGCAGGCGGTGAGCACGCCGAGGTTGCGGGTGTAGACGAGATCGGCCGCCTCGGCGCGGGGGTCGCCCGCGACGCGGAGCGCGTGCCCCACGTGTTGGAGCACGACGTTCCGGCCCGTCGTCGGCAAGAAGCCGAGCCGGAGCGGCGTGTCGATGTCGTAATAGGCGAAGATCTCCTCCGCGCCCATCGCGCCCCGCCCGCGCGGCCGAGGCACGAGGAGGGTGGCGTCGTGGCCCCGCCGCGCGAGCGCCCCGGCCGTGTTGAGGAAGACCTCCGCGTCCGCCTGCGAGGTCGGCAGGAGGTTCTCGTAGGAGAACAGAATTCGCACGTCTCAATCTACGAGGGATCCGCTTCGGGATACCTCGCGCCATCCGAGCGTAGATTCCACGGTGGAGGACGAGACGCGCCCGATGTCGATGCCCCGCTTCCGGGATGTCATCAAATCGCCCGAGGTAGAGGATCCGGTGAACCTCTACTTCAACCGTCCGCTCGCCTATCTCTTCGTCTGCGCGGTCCATCGCACGCGGATCACGCCGAACGGCGTCACCCTCCTCTCGGTGCTCGTCGGGCTCGCGGCCGGCATCGCGTTCCTCGTCGGATCGAAGGAGGCGATGCTCGTGGGCGGGATCCTGCTCTGGGCCTCGGCCATCCTCGACGGAGCCGACGGAATCCTCGCGCGGGCGAAGAACGTCCAGAGCCCGTTCGGCCGCGCGATCGACGGCCTCGCGGACTCCGCGGTCGCCGTCTTCACGGTCCTACCCGTCTGCTACCACATCTGGGTCCAGCACCACTCCTGGTTCCAAGTGGCGCTCATGCTCCCGGCGATCTTCTTCGCCAACGTCCACTTCGCGATCCACGACTACTTCAAGGAGTCGTTCCTCCACTACACCCGCGTCGGATCGGGCGGGGAGGGAGAAGATCCCGACGTCGTCGCCGCGCGGGTGGAGGAGGCCAAGGGCGTGAGCCGCCTCGCCTTCGTCGCGATGAAGATCATCCTCGCCCCCTACACGGCGCGGCAGTTCAAGCTCATCCGCTGGATCGATCCCAAGGCCGATCGCGAAGGGCTCCGCTTCTGCGTCACGCCGGAGAGCGCCGAGCTCTACCGCGCGGCGCAGACCCTCCCGATGCGCATCTGGACGATCCTCTCCACCGCGCCCCACGGCTACCTGATGGCGATCTGTGCGATGGTCGATCGCCTCGAGGTCTACCTCTACATCCGCGTCTTCCTGATGAACGCGGTGATGTTCCTCAACATCCCCATCCAGCGGGGTGCGACCGAGAAGACCGCCGCCCTCATGCGCGAGATGGGGGCCGTGCGAGAGGTGAAGAAGCGCCCCGAGCTCCGCCTCGTTCAGAACGACAGCCCGAGGGTCTGACACGCGACGCGCGCGAGCTCGTCGACCGACTCGCCGAACTGCGACGCCGTGGTGCTGCTTGCGTTGCCCTGGAGGCTCCGCTTGTAGACGCCCTGGAGGATCGCGGCGAGCCGGAAGAAGCTGAACGCCTTGAAGTAGTCGAAGTCGTCGATGCGCTCGCGGCCCGTGCGAGCCTTGTAGAGCGCGAGGAATTCGGCCTCGCTCGGGATGCCCGTCGCCTCGAAGTCCACGCCGCGCAGCCCGCCGAGGTTCGGCAGGATCACGTCGTAGAGCATGCACGTGTACGCGACGTCGCAGAGCGGGTGCCCCAGCGTGGAGAGCTCCCAGTCGATGACGGCGAGCACGCGCGGCTCGGTGGGGTGGAAGATGAGGTTGTCGAGGCGGAAGTCGCCATGCGCGAGCGCCGTCTCGTCGTTCGCCGGGACGTTCGCCGGGAGGTAGGCCATGAGCGCGTTCATGGCGGGGATGTCCCGAGTGGCGGACGCGAGGTATTGCTTGGACCACCGCGCGACCTGGCGGGAGACGTACTCGCCCTTGCGGCCGTAGTCGCCGAGCCCGACCGCGTCGACGTCGACGGCGTGGATGGCGGCGAGGACGCGCACCTCTTCTTCGTAGATCGCGCGGCGCTCCTCCTTGGAGAGGCCCGGGAGGCGTGGATCCCAGAAGATGCGTCCTTGGACGTAGTCCATGACGTAGAAGGGCGTGCCCACCACGCTCTCGTCCTCGCAGAGCGCGTGCACCTTGGCGACGGGGACGTCGGTGCCCTCGAGCGCGCGGAGCACGCGGTACTCGCGCTCGACCTGGTGCGCCGACGGGAGGAGCGCGCCGGGCGGCTTCTTGCGGAGCGCGAAGCCCCGATCGCCCTTGGCGACGAAGAAGGTGGGGTTCGACTGGCCGCCCTTGAACTGCCGCACGATCAGCGGCCCGCGCGCACCCGCCACGTGGGCTTCGAGCCAGGCGTCGAGCTTTGCTTCGTCGAAGCGATGGCCGGCCCTCACTTCGGTCGTCGACTCGGGGATTTCGATCATCGGCACTCCAGGCAAGGACGCTCGGTGGTGTATCGTGCCTCACGATGAGCTTCGCCGTCAGCCCCGAAATGCGCGCGCTCCTCGACCGCGTCGAGGAGAAGATGGAGTCCGTGGTCTACCCGCTCGAGGACCTCGCGAGAGCGAGCTTCGAGCGCGCGCTGCCCGCGCTCCTCGAGGCAAGGACCAAGCTCCGCGAGGAGGGGCTCTTCGCGCCTCACATGCCCAAGGAGCTCGGCGGGATGGGGCTCTCCTTCCTCGAGCACGCGCGGATGAGCGAGATCCTCGGGCGGAGCCCCATCGGGCACTTCGTCTTCAATTGCGCGGCGCCCGACGCCGGGAACATGGAGCTCCTGCTCAAGCACGGCTCCGAAGCGCAGAAGGCCCGCTTCCTCGCGCCGCTCGTCCGCGGCGAGATCCGCTCGTGCTTCTCGATGACGGAGCCCGAGCGCGCGGGCAGCAACCCCACGTGGCTCGAGACGCGCGCCGAACGCGAGGGCGACGAGTACGTCATCACCGGCCGCAAGTGGTTCACCACGGCGGGACACCTCGCCGACTTCGCCATCGTGATGGCCGTGACCGATCCCGACGCGCCGCCGCATCGTCGCGCGAGCATGATCCTCGTCCCTTGCGACGCGCCGGGCTTCACGCACGTGCGCCGCATCCCCATCATGGGCGACGAGGGCTACGGCTGGGCGAGCCACTCCGAGATCCTCTACGACCACGTGCGGGTGCCCGTCGAGAACCGCATCGGCGCCGAGGGCGCGGGCTTCCTCCTCGCGCAGGAGCGGCTCGGCCCCGGCCGCATCCACCACTGCATGCGCTGGCTCGGGATCGGCGAGCGCTGCCTCGATCTCCTCTGCAAGCGCGCCGTCGCGCGCGAGCTCTCCCCCGGGAGGACGCTCGCCGAGGAGCAGACGATCCGGCACTGGATCGCCGAGAGCCGCGCCGAGCTCGACGCCGCGCGCCTCTACGTCTACGCGACGGCCGACAAGATCGACCGCGAGGACGCCGCCTCGGCGCGCGTGGAGATCAGCAGCATCAAGTTCTACGTCGCGGGCGTGCTCCAACGGGTGATGGATCGCGCGATCCAGGTGCACGGCGCGCTCGGCATCACCGACGACACACCCCTCGCCTGGTTCTACCGGCACGAACGCGGCGCCCGCATCTACGACGGCCCCGACGAGGTCCACAAGGATACCGTCGCCAAGCACGTCCTCCGGCCCTACCTCCGCTGACCTCGCGCTCGGAGCGCGTGCTAGCCTCATCACATGGCTCGTACACCTTCCAACATGCTCCCGCTCGGCACGCCGCTGCCCCGGTTCGAGCTCCTCGATCCGCGCACCGGACGCAAGGTGTCGTCCGACTCGCTCGATCGTCGGCGCGGGACGCTGGTGATGATCATCTGCAACCACTGCCCGTACGTGATCCACGTCCTCTCCCAGATCACGGCCATCGGGAAGGAGTCCGTGGATCGGGGCCTCGCCGTCGTGGCGATCAGCGCCAACGACGTGGAGGCGTACCCCGACGACGCCCCGGACAAGATGGCGGCGCTGGCCGAGCGCGAGGGCTGGACCTTCCCCTACCTCTACGACGAGACGCAGGAGGTCGCGCGCGCCTTCGACGCGGCGTGCACGCCCGAGTTCTACCTCTTCGACGGAAACGACCGCCTCGTCTACCGCGGGCAGATGGACGACTCGCGCCCGCAGAACGACGTGCCGGTGACGGGGCGCGACCTCCGTGCCGCGATCGACGCGCTCCTCGACGGGCGGCCCATCGATCCGGAGCAAAAGCCGAGCCTCGGCTGCAACATCAAGTGGAGGAGCTGAGCGCATGAGCGGGCCGCGAGTGCGCTTCGAGTGGCCGCCTCCCCGATGCATGGTCGTCGCCGAGCTCTCGGCGAACCACGGGGGGAGCCTCGAGGTCGCGCTCGAGGCGGTCCGCGCCGCCGCGCGCGCCGGGGCCGACGCGATCAAGATCCAGACCTACCGGCCCGACACGCTCACCATCGACGCGCCGCAGGAGCACTTCGTCGTCCGGGGCGGGCCTTGGGACGGCCGCACGCTCTACGACCTCTACCAAGAAGCGCACACGCCCTGGGAGTGGCACGCGCCGATCTTCGAGGCGGCGCACGAGGCGGGCATCCCCGCCTTCTCCACGCCCTTCGACGCGAGCGCCGTCGACTTCCTCGAGTCGCTCGAGGTCCCCGCCTACAAGATCGCGAGCTTCGAGCTCGTCGACCTCGAGCTCCTGCGCAGGGTCGCCAGCACCAAGAAGCCCATCGTCATGTCGACGGGCATGGCCACCCTCGAGGAGATCGCGCGCTCCGTCGCCGCCATCCGCGAGGTCTGGGGCGGGGCCGATCCGGGGCTCGCGCTCCTCCGATGCGTGAGCGCGTACCCCGCCTCGCCGCGCGACATGCACCTCCGCACCATCGCGCGGCTCGAGGAGCTCTTCGGCGCCATCCCGGGGCTCTCGGACCACACGCTCGGCTCGGCCGTGGCCACCACGGCGGTGGCCTTCGGCGCGCGCATCATCGAGAAGCATTTCACGCTCGATCGGCGCGCGGGCGGCCCCGACTCCTCGTTCTCGATGGAGCCCGAGGAATTCGCCCAGCTCGTCCGCGACGTGCGCGTTGCGTGCGAGGCGATCGGCGAGGTGCGCTTCGGCCCGAGCGAGGGCGATCGCGGGAGCCTCACCTTCCGCCGCTCCATCTTCGTCGTGGAGGACGTGGAGCCTGGGGAGACGTTCACGCGCGAGAACGTGCGCGTGATCCGCCCCGGCCACGGTCTTCCGCCGCACCTCCTCCCCAACGTCCTCGGCCGTCGCGCGCGGGCGCGGTGCGCGCGTGGGACGCCGCTCGTCGGAGAGCTCATCGAAGGCTGGGAGGAGGGCTGATGCGCGTCGCCTTCCGGCTCGACGCCTCGCGGTCGGTGGGCCTCGGGCACCTCTCGCGCTCGTCGAACCTCGCGCGCGCGCTCGAGCAGCGCGGGGCGCACGTCTCGTTCGTGGTGGGCGGGGAGGGCGGCGTCGAGCTCGCGAGGACGTGGCTCCCTCCTTCGATGCCAGTCTCGCCGGCCGGCGCAGACCAAGACGATCTGCCCACGCTCGTCGCGCACGTCGAGCAGGCCGGTGCCGACGTCGTGATCGTCGACCACTACGGGCTCTCGTCGTCGTACCTCCGCGCGCTCCGTGCCTCGGTGGGGGCGCTCGTGATCCTCGACGACCTCGGCGATCGGGATCTCACGGCGTCGGATCTCGTGGTCAACACCACGCCTGCGGGCATGCTCGTCGATTATCCCGCCTCGCTCGCCCCGCGTCTGCTCCGAGGCGACTACGTGCTCCTCCATCCGGCCTTCGCCCAGAGCCGCAA
>JAAYBZ010000146.1 GCA_012744445.1 Myxococcales bacterium
CGTGCCGCCCATCGGCGCGCCTCCCGACGCCGGGGCGCCGTGCCCAAGAACCTCGTCGGCATCGAGAGCGATCTCGTCCACGCCGCCCTCGTCGCCGCGGCCGCCGGAGGGATGACCTTCGCCTTCCACGCGTTCCCGTTCGTGGCCGCCGGGCTTTCCCTCGCGATCCTCCTCGTCTCGCTCGAGGGCCTGCCCAAGGCGCTCACGCCCCCCCGCCCGGGGCGCTTCACCCGGGCCCACGCGCGCATGCTCCGCGAGGCGCAGAAACGCGTCCGCCGGCTCTGGCTCGAGCCCATCGCCTTCCTCGATCCCTTCCGCCCCTTCGGCGCGCTCCTCCTCGTAGGCGCCGTCACGGGCGTGGCCTACCTCGAGCTGCAGGTGCCGGTCGATCTCGACGCGCCGTTCACGCCGCTCCACGGCCTCTTCGTGCTCGTCGCGCTCGCCCTCGCCTTCGGGCGGGCGCGCCTCCCCCGCACCATCGACGAGCGCCTCGTCGACGTCTTCCGTGAGGCCTCGCGGCTCACGCTCCCGCTCGACGAGAAGGCGCCGCTCGCCATCTCCCTCGCCGTCCACCTCGACCAGGACGAGTCGATCCAGGACGTGCGCATCCGCGTCCACACGAAGGATCGCCCGAACGGGCTCCTCCGCCTCGACGTGACCTCCGTCGATCGCGCGGGGCTCGGTGGCTTCGCCGCCGAAGACGTCCTGCTCGTGGTGACCCGCCTCGGCTCGGCGGCGGAGCTCGCCGTCTCGCAGGCCTTCCCCGACGTGCCGTACCAGGACGCGCCCGGCTCACGGCGCGCGCGCGTGCTCACGCTCGGGGCGGCGCACGATCCGTTGATCCGCGCCATCTCCTCTACGGCCGAGAAGACGCCGGAACGGCTGCGCGAGCGCGTCGCGCCGCTCGCCGCGCGCCTCGCCTGAGCACACGCGGGATCCTCTGCGTGGAGGCTCCGTCCCATGCTTTCCCCGCCCTCTACCGCATGGTAGAGAGACGCCGATCGTCCGGAAGTTCATGGAGCGCCCCATCGACATCCGCGCCCGAATCCTCGAAGAGGCCACCCGCCTCTTCGCGAGCCAGGGATTCGACGGCACGTCCATCCAGGCCATCGCGGGGGCCGTCGGCATCCGCAAGCCGAGCGTCCTCTACCACTTCGCGTCCAAGGAGCTCCTCCACCAGGCCGTCCTCGACGAGGTGCTCTCGCGCTGGAACGAGGTGCTCCCCGACATCCTCCTCGTCTCCTCCGAGGAGAGCCGCTTCGAGCGCGTGATGGACGCCGTCACGAGCTTCTTCATGGAGGATCCGGATCGCGCGCGGCTCCTCCTCCGCGAGATCCTCGATCGGCCCGAGGAGATGAGCCGCCGGATCTCCACCTTCGTGCGCCCCTGGATCGACGTGGTCGCCGAGCAGCTCGAGCGCGCCAAGCGCCGATCGCGCGTGCGGGAGTCGCTCGACCCCGAGGCCTACGCGATGAACGTGCTCTCGATGATCGTCTCGGGCATCGCCATCGTCGAGAGCCTCTCGGTGGTCTTCCGCGACGATCCTTCACGGAAATCCCACGATCGCTTCGTCGCCGAGATGATCCGCGTCGCGCGCGCGAGCCTCTATCCCCACGAGGTCTCCGCCGACCTCGGAAAGCACCTGGAACCCCACGATGGCTAACTTCCTGACCGACAACGAAGATCTCCTCTACTACGTCGAGAAGGGCTTCGACTGGGACGCGATCGCGAGCGTCACCGAGCGGGATTTCACCCTCGAGGGTGGCCACGCGAACGCCGAGGAGGCCAAGGCGTTCTATCGCTCGGTGCTCGAGATGGTCGGCGAGTTCGCCGCCGAGGAGATCGCCCCCTACGCCGCCGAGATCGATCGCAAGGGCGTTCACCTCGAAGACGGCGAGGTCGTCATGAACGATCGGCTCGTCCGGATCTTCGACCGCATCCGGGAGCTCGACCTCCACGGCCTCGCGGTGCCGCGCGAGCTCGGCGGCATGAACGCGCCCGTCTCGCTCTACTTCATGAACTCCGAGATGCTCGCGCGCGCCGACGTCTCGACGATGGCGCACCACGGCTTCCATGGCGGCATGGCCATGGCCGCGCTCTACTTCTCGATCCTCGAGGGGTCGACGCGCGTCGATCCGCGCAAGGGCACCATCGTAGAGACTCGCTTCCGCGACATGATCGAGGAGATCGTCCGCGGCGAGGCGTGGGGCTGCATGGACATCACCGAGCCCGACGCCGGTAGCGACATGGGCGCGCTCCGCTGCGTGGGCGAGCAAGACGAGCACGGCAATTGGTTCGTCTCCGGCGAGAAGATCTTCATCACCTCGGGCCACGGGAAGTGGCACTTCGTCATCGCACGCACCGAGAAGGCGGCCGGGCCCGACGACCTCGCCGCCGGGCTCCGCGGGCTCTCGATGTTCCTCGTCCCCACCTATCGGGAGAACGAGAAGGGCGAGCGCGAGCGCGTCGTCACGCTGAGCCGCGTCGAGGAGAAGCTCGGCCATCACGGCTCGGCCACCTGCGGCCTCGTCTTCGATCGCGCCCCCGCCTACCTCATCGGGCGCCGCGGCGAGGGCTTCAAGTACATGCTCGTGCTCATGAACAACGCGCGCATCGGCGTGGGCTTCGAGTGCCTCGGCATCTCCGAGGCGGCCTACCGCCTCGCCAAGCAGTACGCGAGCGAGCGCCGCTCCATGGGCAAGCCCATCGAGCGCCACGAGATGATCGCGGCGTACCTCGACGAGATGGAGCTCGACGTGCGCTCCATCCGCGCGCTCGCGGTGACGGCCGCCTATCACGAGGAGCTCGCGCAGAAGCACGACCTCCGCCTCCGCCTCGACCCGGATCTCGGCGAGCAGGCGCGCGCGCACCATCAGACCGAGGCCAAGAAGCACAAGGCCGCCGCGCGTCGCCTCACGCCGCTCCTCAAGTACTACGCCGCCGAGAAGGCCGTGGAGATCTGCCGCTTGGCGCTCCAGATCCACGGCGGCAACGGCTACATCACCGAGTACGCGCCCGAGCGCCTCCTCCGCGACGCGCTCGTGATGCCCATCTACGAAGGCACCAGCCAGATCCAATCGCTCATGGCGATGAAGGACACGATGGGCGCCATCCTCAAGAACCCGCAGGAGTTCGTGAAGCGCTCCGCGCAGGCCCGGTGGCGCACCGTGTCCGCGCGCGATCCCCTCGAGAAGCGCGTCGCGCGCCTCCAGCTCCTCGGGCAGAACGCCCAGCAGCATCTCCTGCTCCGCACCGCCGGCGACAAGATGAAAGGGCTCCGCGACCGCCCCATCTCGGATTGGACCGAGCAGCTCACGCGGAGCTGGGATCCCAAGCGCGATTTCGCGTTCGCGATGCTCCACGCCGAGCGCCTCACGCGCCTGCTCACGGACATCGCGATCGCCGAGATCTTCCTCGACCAGAGCCAGCTCCACCCGGAGCGTCGCGAGCTGCTCGAGCGACACCTCGAGCGCGCCGAGCCCCGCTGCAAGATGCTCTACGAAGAGATCTCCACCCGCGGCCAGCGTCTCATCGAGGAGCTCGCGCGGAGCGAGGCCGAATCGGGCGCCGCGAGCTGATCAGCCGATCAGATAGGCGATCGCGAGCCCGAAGACGCAGCCGAAGAGGATCCAGATGAGCGTGGGGAGGAAGCTCCCCTTCTCGGCACCCGCCTTCTCGGCCGCGCTGGGCGTGATCGAGACGGCGCGCGCACGCGCGATCGTGAAGCGCTGGTGCGAGAGCAACGAGCCGAGCTCGCCGACGAGGCGCTCGTACTCCTCGGGGCCCACGTCGAAGGGCAGGTGGTATCGGGCCTCGAATTGCTCGGCCACGACGCGGTGCTCGCGGATCTCCGCCTCACGGCGCGCGACGTCGATCCAGCCGCACATGATCGAGCCTTGTACGCCCTCCTCGACCGGGGTAAGCACGAGCGATTGCCGGGCCATCTTGCCGCCGCCGGTGCTCTGCGACTCGAGCGTCACCACGCTCAGACGCTTGGGGACGACGCGACCCACGTGTTTCTTCTCGAACCGAAAATTCAAGAGCTCGCCGAGGTCGATGGCCTGTTGAGCAACTACGGTCCGTTTGACGCCGTCGGTCATTCGTTCGTCCTCGAGGGATCGCTCGAGCGAAAAAACCCCTCTCGCGAGCGGCTCCCCGCCGTTTTCACGCCGAATCCTAGTCCGCGGGGGGCGGAAGGGAAAATTATTGGCGCTTTCGGTCGGGCGCGCCACCTCTCTCCAAGGAGGGGCGGGCGATGAGCGGGGGGGGCGTCCGACGAGCTGCGCTGGTGCTCGGCTCGGCGCTCCTCGTCTACCTCGCCTACACGCAGGGCTGGGTGGATCTCCTGAAGCGCCCCGACGAGCTCGCGGCGATGGTGCGTGACGCCGGCGCGCTCGGCGTCGCCGCCTACCTCGCGGTCTTCGTCGTCCTCGCGAGCGCCGGCGTGCCCGCCGTGGTCTTCATGGTGCCGGCGCCCCTGCTCTGGCCGTGGCCCCTCGCCGTCCTCGTCGCGATCGTGGGCGGCATGATCTCGAGCGTCCTCGGCTTCCTGATGGCGCGCTACGTGCTCCGCGACTTCGTGCGGAAGAAGATCCCGCCGCGCCTCCTCCGCCCCGAGCCGGCGAGCGAGCGCGAGGCCTTCAAGTCGATCGTGATCTCCCGCCTCGTGCTCTTCATCATCCCGCCCACCAACTGGGCGTACGGGCTCTCGAGCGTGAGCACGCGCACCTACGTCGTCGCGACCTTCGTGGGCGCCCTCCCGGGCTTCTTCTTCTACACGCTCGCCGGAGGCGCCTTCTTCGCGTGGCTCGGCGGGATGCCCAAGTGGGTCTGGGGCATCGCCGCCGCGGTCGTCGTCGCCTTCGTGGTCTTTCGCAGGCGGCGGATGCGGGCGCTCACGCCCCCTTGATCCAGCCCTCGCGGCGATACCACTCGGCCGTGGCGAAGACCGCGTCACGGAGCGGCGTGCGCGCCACGAAGTCGAGCTCGCGCTTGGCGCGCTCCACGCTGCACGTCCACGCCTCCTGCGCGCCCATGATGGCCTTCTGCCGGTTGAAGAGGCGGGGCTTCCCGTCGAAGCGCGTGAGGAGCTCGCCGCCGAGCGCCGCCACGTCGACCACGACGCTCGGGAAGTTCACCGACCACGCCTTCTTCCGCGGCGTCGCCTCGACGATCCACTGCTGGAAGGTCCGCCACGAGACGATCTCCTCGTGCGCGACGAAGTACGCGCGCCCCACGGCCGCGTCCGCGACGGCCGCGCGGAGGATGGCGTCGACGAGATCGGCCACGTAGACGGCCGACTTGAGCTTGTCCGCGTTGCCGAAGTAGAGGTCGAAGCCCTTGTGCGCGCCGTCGAAGAGGTTGAGGTAGTCGACGTCGCGCGGGCCGAAGACCGCCGCCGGGCGGATGATCGTGCTCGGGATCTCGGCGAACTCCTCGAGGGCGCGCTCCGACTCGAGCTTGCTCCGGCCGTAGTGCTCGACCGGTCGGGGCGGATCGTCCTCGGTGACCGGACGGGCGGGCGAGGACGGGCCCCACGCCGCGAGCGACGAGACGTGCACGAAGCGCTTGGGCGTCACGCCCGCGCGCACGAGCGCGCGGAGGAGGTTCCGCGTGGGCAGCACGTTGCCGCTCGCGAAGTCGAGGTAAGTGCGCCCCTTGGTCACCCCTGCCACGTGGAAGACGTAGTCGGGCTTCTCGCGGGCCATGAGCGCGACGAGGCCCTCGAGGTCTTCGTAGGTGGCCTCCACACTCCGGCCGACGCGGGCCGGCGGCGAGCCCGGGCGCCGAATCGCGAGGACGTCGAGCCCTCGCGCGAGCAGCGCCTCGCGCACGTGACTTCCCACGAACCCGCTCGCTCCCGTGACGAGCGCCTTACCCTCGAGCCGTTCCAGCATGGGGCGAAGCATAGACGCGAACGCGTGTTTGGCTACGACGCGCAGGCCTTCCTACCCGAAAATCCGCGCCCTCCCCCATGACACCCGCGCCGCAGGACGGGCATCCTGGTCCCATATCCTCCTCGAAGGGGTGATCCCATGCATCGACTTCGCTTATTCGCCTGCGTCCTCACGGCGTCCGCCGCGATCGCCGCCTGCCTCGACGTGGACTGGACGCCGCCGCGCCCGCTCGTCGCCTCGCTCCTCCACGTCGAAGACTGCGACGCGCTCCTCGCCGCGCTCCGCGAGGACGCTCGGAGCAAGGTCGAAGAGGAGGCCCGGAGCCTCAAGGCCAGCTATCGGCGAAGCCGCATCCGATTCGGATTCGGGTCCTCCGCGACAGACGCGGGCGGCGCGCCGCCCCCCGAGGCCGAGGGTCCCTCGCACTACACCGATACGAACACGCAGGTCGCCGGCGTGGACGAGCCCGACTTCGTGAAGACCGACGGGCATCGCGTCTTCGTGGTGCACGGCGGCAACGTGGAGGTCTTCCGTTCGTGGCCCGCCGACGAGACCCACCTCGTGGGTTCGATCGCGGTCGAAGGCGAGCCCACCTCGATGTTCCTCGCGGGCGAGCGCCTCGTCGTCTTCTCGCAGGTCGCCTACTCCAACCAAGGCGGGGAACAAGGATCGGCGCTCCCGGCGGAGCTCCTCGCACCCGATCGCGCCTGGGGCGCCTACTACCCCTACGCCTACCGCACCTTCACCAAGATCAGCGTCTTCGACGTCTCGGGTGAGTCGAGCGCGCTCCTCCACGAACGCTACGTCGAGGGCCAATTCCGCGACGCGCGCCGTCACGGACCCGTGATCCGGACCATCGTCGAAGCGCCGACCTGGCAGCCGAATTGGTGGTCCGGCGACTTCCCCCCCTACGGTGGAGGAGGCATGCGCAAGCGCGCGTTCTTCGCCCGGGTCGACGACTGGCGCGACGCTCGGCTCGCGGCGATCGAGAAGACCGAGCTCTCGGACTTCCTCCCTGACGAATACGTGGTCGAAGATGGCGTGATGGTTCGCCGCGAGCCGCGTTGCGATCGCTACTACGCGCCGCCGGCCGCGCAGAGCGGCTACGGGATGACCGCGGTCGTCACGCTCGATCTCGAATCGCTCGGGGAAGGAGAGAGCCTCTTCGTGCTCGGCTCGCCGAACGTGATCTACGCGAGCCACGACGTCCTCCTCCTCGGCCACGAGCTCTGGCTCCCGTCCTGGGCGGGATCGGGGAGCGACACCGCCCTCCACGCCTTCTCCCTCGACGAAGCCAGCACGGAGTACCTCGGCTCGGGCGCCGTGCCCGGCTACGTCCGCAACCAGTTCTCGCTCGACGAGCGCGACGGCATCATCCGCGCCTCGACCACCGAGACCACGGGCGGCTCGCGCCTCGGATGGCTCGGCCCCGACGAGCCTTCGGCCAACCGCGTGATCACCTACGAGGTGCGCGACGGCGCGCTCGTCGAGCTCGGCCGCACGCCCGCCCTCGCCCCCGGCGAGCAGATCTTCGCCACGCGCTATCTCGGTGATCTCGCGTACGTGGTCACCTTCCGTCAGGTCGATCCGCTCTTTGCGATCGACCTCTCCGATCCAAAGGCGCCGACCGTCCTCGGCGAGCTCAAGATCCCGGGCTTCAGCACGTACTTGCACCCGCTCTCGGCGTCGCACCTCCTCACGATCGGCCGCTACGTCGACGAGCGCACGGGCTGGGATCGCGGCATGCAGCTGCAGATCTTCGACGTGAGCGATCCCTCGAGGCCCACGCAGCTCCACTCGCTGGTCGTGGAGGGCTACAGCTCGGCCGAGCACGATCACAAAGCCTTCGTCTACGATCCGGTGAACGCGCTCCTCGCCGTGCCGGTCGACTCGTGGTCGATGGAGTTCGTGAGCGCCCTCCGCCTCTTCCACGTATCGATCGACGAGGGCTTCACCGAGGCCGGCGCCATCGACCACACGCCGCTCTTCTCGGATTGCGTCGAGCCCGTGGCCGGGGGCTTCTACTACGTGTGCGGCTACGGCTCGAGCATGCGCCGCGGCCTCTTCATCGACGATTACGTCTACGCGCTGAGCTACGGCGGGCTCTCGGTCCACGCGCTCGACGACGTCTCGACGCCGCTCGTGGTGGAGCCCCTCCCGCCGCCCGTCTTCTACGCGATGCCCTGGATGCCCATGGGCTGGTGAGGCCATTGGGGGCCTTGACGGGCGCTCGTCGACCCGGTATTAGAACCAGCATTCTGATTCCAATCTGGAGGCCGCCGTGCTCGACCAACTCCCGAACCGCCCCGCTTCGCCCAGCGATCTCCGCGCCAACCGCGTGATCTCGATCCCGGACTTCCACCTCGAGGGTCAGCTCACGCCCGAGCAGATCGACTTCTTCGAGGTCTACGGCTTCATCCGCTTCAAGCAGTTCGTGCCCCGCGAGCGCGCGAACGAGCTCTACCAAGCGCTCCTCGAGCTCACCGACGAGCTCGTGAAGAAGGGCGTCGATCAGATCAACGGCGTCCCGCTCATCAAGGGCAAGCGCGACGACGGCTCGCCCTACTTCGGCCGGATCCCCTTCGCCTCCCTCCAGCATCCGGAGTTCGCCAAGTTCCTCCGCGACCCGCGCTTCCAGGCCATCATCGACCAGCTCGCGCCCGGCTCCCGCCTCGGCGAGGACGAGCGCGACGGCCTCGTCGTGAACCGCTTCCGCAACGAGCCCGGCGCCAAGTACAAGAACCTCGGCTGGCACACCGACAGCCTCCGCGACCTCGCCTACTTCGAGAAGCCGCGTCGCTACCTCAACGTCGGCTTCTCCATCACCGACTCGCCCATGAAGGTCGGCGGCCTCCGCGTGCTCCCGTGCACGCACAACCAGTCGATCGCCTCGATGCTCACGACGAAGATCCACTTCTTCGACATGGAGCCGGATCCCAACGAGCTCGCGATCGAGACCGAGGCCGGCGACCTCACCATCCACGACGGCCGCATCTGGCATCGTACGGCCCTCGCCGAGGTCACGGGCGACGCGAGCGAGCGCTGCGTCACCTACCTCCCGATCATGGACGGCCCCGTGATCAAGAAGCACGAGAAGAGCCCCACGCCGGTCTACTTCCACCTCAAGAAGTTCCTCGGCTACTGATCCGAACACCGAGCCCACTGCATGAGCGAGAAGACGTCAGCCGGAGCGATGCCCTGGGTGAACGCCCCGCGGCAGGCGCGGAGCCAACGGACGCTCGAGAAGCTCCTCGACGCGGCCGAGCGGATCCTCCTCGCGCGAGGTCTCGAGGCGGTCACCGTGCCCGAGGTCGTGCGCGAGGCCGGCTCCTCGGTGGGCTCGTTCTACGCGCGCTTTCCCGACAAGCGCGCCCTGCTCGAGACGGTGCACGAGCGCGCTTGCACGAGGACGCTCGAACAAGCCGAGCTCCTGCTCGATCCCGCGCGATGGCGGGACGCCTCGCTCGACCGGATCATCGACACCGGCGTGCGCATGGCCGTGCAGATCTACGGCTCGCGGCGGAACATCATGAACGCCTTCGCCGTGGCGTTCGCGGGCGATCCAGGCTTTGCCGCGAGGCGCGCGCGATCCGCCAAGGACATCCGCGACCGCCTCGCGCGCCTCGCGCTCACCAAGCGCGACGAGATCACGCACCCCGATCCGGAGCGCGCGATCGACATGAGCCTGCGCGCCGTCACCGCGACGCTCGAGCAGCGCAACGCCTTCTCGGTGAGTGGATTGCCCGAAGTCGAGGTGGAGGAATCCATCCTCGTCGAAGAGCTCACACGGATGGTCCGGTCGTACCTTCGCGCGTGAAGCGTCGTCTTTGAACGGGACCGGAGCCGAGCCTCGGTGTTATCGTTCGAGCATGCGCGCGCATCTTGGTAGCCAGGCTTGCCTCCTCTCGATTACGCTGCTCGCCGCACTCGCCTGCGATTGTGGCTCGTCCTCGGGCGGAGAGAACAAGAACGATCCCGACGCCACGCTCGGCGACGCCACCCTCGACGACGGATCGAGCGGCGATGGAGCCCTCGGAGACGGCTCGAGCGGCGACGCCTTCGTGCCGCCCCCGCGCCCCGACGTCCACGTCGTGATCACCGCGGACAACGCCTATGGCTTCGGCTACGGCACGTCGAGCCAGCTCAACCGCTACTTCGAAGGCGTCGAGGACGGCTCCGACGCCATCTTCGTGTGCAGCGATCCCTGCGAGCGCGACGACGACTGCGGCGCGGGGATCGATTGCGACATCTTCGGCACCTGCAACGCCGATCGCTGGGGCCCCGAGACCTACGTCGTCCCCGGGAGCGACACCTCGACCGGGGACTACCTCTACATCATCACCTGGTCCGACGAGGCCGTGACGCAGGGCCTCATCGCGCAGTTCAAGGCCACCAACGGCGCCCCGCCCGTCTACACGGGCGTGAGCCCCGACTGGCGCGTCTGCGCCACCGGGGACGACTACGATCCCGGCTCCGGCGGCCCCTCGCTCGACGTCATCAACCAGTACATCGCCGAGTGCAACAAGGGCGCAGCCGGCACGACCTACAGCAAGGGCTGGGTCGGCACCGCGCCCAACGAGGCGAACCAGGCCCTGGTCGTCCTCGACCCCGCCGATGAAGAAGATCACAACTTCCACATCCTCTGCGGGCGCAACCCCTCCGAGGCCGACATGGGCGACGCCATCGATCCCCCGGCCCGCTGGATCTGGTTCGACGACGACGTCACCGACGACCTCACGGCCTTCAAGTCGCCCGCGGACGCCGAGCATCCCAAGTACGAGGATCCGCGCGGAGACTTCCTGATCTTCCGCCTCCCGCTCGCGGTGGTCGTCATCCCGGGCTGAGCCAGTACGGAGCTCGCGCCCCTCGCGGCGCGAGCCCCGCGCCGGCGATCAGGTGATGCCGTAGAGGCGGAGCGTGGCCGGACGCGGCGATCAGGTGATGCCGTAGAGGCGGAGCGTGGCCGGACGCGGCGAGCGACCCACCGAGCGATAGGTGAACTCGACGTACTCGATGCCGCGCGCGCGACCGGGGAGGTCGATGACGCGCGAGCGGCCGCGAGCGCGGATCACCTCGTCGAGCTTCACGCGCGCCGAGCTCCGATCGGTGAAGTGCACCGTGATGGCGATCACGTGGACGTCGGAGCCCTCGGCCTCGAGGCCGATGGCGTCGAACTTCCCCTCGTGCCGGCCGACGCGGATCACGTCGCGCTCTGTCCGGAAGCTCACACGCTGGTCCCCGAGGAAGACCCACTGCCCCTTGCGCTTGGGCGGCGGGCCGTGCCGATCGGGACCACGGTGGCCGTGCCGAGGCGGCTGGGCCTCCGCAGCGCCCGAGAGTAGCGCGCCGCCGACGACGCTCAGCGCCGCACCGCCTCCGAGTACCCGCAAGAAATCTCGACGATCCATCTTCTTCTCCTCTCGTTCGGACCGGCGTCCGCCGCGGCGAACGTCCAACCCTTGAACGTGCGGGGCGCCGTTCGATTCAATCGCTCGACGACGTTCCCAAACCTCTTCTTCGACGAGGCTAACACGAACTCCCACCTCCGCGGCGAAGCGCGCCATGGGGAGGTGTTTGACGCGGAGCCGCTCCACTTCGCACGATGAGCGCGTGACCTCCACCACCTTCACCCCCGTCTCCCCCGTCGACGGCTCCTCCCTCGGCACCCGCGCGTTCGCGCGCTCCGACGAAGCCGACGCCGCGATCGACCGCCTCGTCCGCGGATTCGTCGAGTGGTCACGCTTCCCCCTCGACGAGCGCGCGCGCCGCCTCGAGGCGATGGTCGACGCCGTGGTCGGCAAGCGGAGCGAGCTCGCCGCGGAGCTCACGATGCAGATGGGCCGCCCCCTCGCGCACTCGCCCTCCGAGATCGACGGCTTCGCGAACCGGGCGCGCACCATGCTCGCGCTCGGGCGCGAGGTGCTCTCGGGCGTCTCGCTCCCGCCGAAGCCTGGCTTCGAGCGCCGGATCGAGCGAGCGCCCCTCGGCGTGGTCCTCGTGCTCTCGCCCTGGAACTATCCCTATCTCACCGCCGTGAACGTGCTCGTGCCGGCGCTCCTCGCGGGGAACACCGTCCTCCTCAAGCACTCCGAGCAGACCCCGCTCGTCGCCGAGCGCCTCGTCGCCGCCGCCCGCAGCGCCGAGATCCCCGAGGACGTCTTCGTCTCGCTCGACGCCACCAACGAGGAGGTCGCGCGCTGGGTCGCCGATCCGCGCATCGCCTTCGTGGCCTTCACGGGCTCGGTGGAGGGCGGTCGCGCGATCAGCCGCGCCGCCGCCGGGCGCTTCGTGGGCACGGCCTTCGAGCTCGGCGGCAACGACGCGGCCTACGTCTTCGACGACGCCGACGTCGAAGCCGCCGCCGAGATGGTCGTCGAGGGCGCGCTCTTCAACGCCGGGCAGAGCTGCTGCGCCATCGAGCGCGCGTACGTGCATGAGCGCGTCTACGACGCCTTCGTCGAGGCGGCGGTCGCCGCCGCGCGTCGGTGGACCCTCGGCGATCCCCGCGATCCCGCCACCACGCTCGGGCCGATGGTGCGCGTCTCCAACGCCGCGCGCGTGGAGCACGTCGTGAACCAGGCCCTCGCGGCCGGCGCGCGCGGGCTCCTCGACCGCCGCGACTTCCCCGAGCACGCGCGCGGTCTCCCCTACCTCGCGCCTTCGCTGCTCGTCGACGTGGACGAGTCGATGGAGGTGATGCGCGAGGAGACCTTCGGCCCCGTGCTCCCCATCGCCAAGGTGCGCTCCGACGAGGAGGCCGTCGCGCGCATCGAGGCTTCACGCTACGGCCTCACCGCGGCGCTCTTCGGGAAGGACGTCGAGCGCGCCTCGCGCCTCGCGCGCGAGCTCGAGGTGGGCACCGTCTACCTCAACCGCTGCGGCGCACTCGACCCCGAGCTCCCGTGGGTTGGCGTGAAGGACTCCGGGCGGGGCGTCACGCTGAGCCGACTCGGCTTCGACGCGCTCACCCGCCCGAAGAGCCTCCACTTCAGGTTGCCGGGCTGATCACTCCTTCGGCGCGCAGTCCTCGGCGATCGGCAGCGACTCGACCCACGAACGGATGAGGGCGGTGGCCTCCTCGTGCTCGAGCGAGCGCGCGATGAGCGGCATCATCGCGGCAGGGTCGGTGGACTCGATGCGGTAGTTGAGGATGGAGAGATCCGGGTAGCCGGGCACGATGTCGTACTTGCGCCCTCCGGCCCCCTGCCCCGCGCTGCCGGGCGGCTTGCAGATGCCGAGGTTGAAGGCGCTCGTATTGTCGTAGTTGAGGAAGAGGTTCGACGTGATGCCCTGGACCCCGTTGGGGTTGTGGCAATGCGCGCAGTTGATGTCGAGGTAGTCGCGCGCCGCTTTGTTCAGCGCCTCGTCGTCGAGGTGGGCGTGGCCGTGCTCCGCGATCTCGCGGAAGTCGAAGGCCTTCTCCACCTCGGAGAGATCGCTCGGCACCCCGGTGAGGAAGCCGACCTCGGCGAGGACCTCGAGCTGGTTGCGCACGCCGATCTCGCCGCCGAAGTCGTAGTCGCGGTTGAGGTGCCGCGCCTTGGGCCCGATGGGCGTCTGGTAGTTCTTGCCCGTCTCGGGATCCTTGAGCAGGTGGCACTGCTGGCACTGGTTCTGCTGCGGGACCAGGTACGTGGACGTCTTCGTCTTGCCGTCGACGTAGACGAAGGAGATCGGACGCACCTCGCCTGCCGGCGCGTACTCGGCGTCCTTGCCGTCCTCGTCCCAGATGTACGGCCGCCCTTGCCAGCCGTTCGGCGTGTGCACGAGGAGGCGCGTCTCGACGAGGCGGTAGGTCGTCGGATCGCGGAAGTCGTCCGGATAGTAGAAGTTCTTGAGGATCAGCGTCCCCACGGGGAAGTCGAACGCGTCCTTCGGATGGAAGGCCCCCGACTCGCCCTCCGGCACGTAGATCGCGCGCGCCTTCCAGGCGTAGTCCGTGAAGAGCTCGGTGTTGAGCTCGTAGGGGACGACGCGGTCGTTGTACGTGAAGGTGCCGGTCGTCGGATCCCAGGCGAAGAGGTTGTGCTCGGAGAGCTTCTGCGCGGGCGGTGCCGCGGGATCGAAGCGCACGGGGCGAGAGAGATCGACGCCTCGGGGATCGTCGTCGGAGCAGGCGACGAACGCGAAGAGGGCAAGGAGCGCGAGGAGATACTTCATGGGGGAACGCTCGCGAGGCGAGCGCCGACGTGCGACGCCCGCCTCGTCTTGGTCAGGGGATCAGGGCAGGTCGCTCGGCACGACGAGCGGACCGCCCGTGAACGAGCTGCAGTCGAAGGGCGCGAGATCCGGCGCCGAGAAGCGCGCCACGTCGCCGAGCGATTCGGGGAACGTGAGCTCCCCGCCCTCGAGCCCGAGCCCGAGGACGACCATCGACGCCTGGTCGACGCAGATGTGGTTCACGTTGCTGGTGTTCGCGGGCGTCTCGGCGTCGACCGTCTCGCCGACGCCGTCGTAGATCACGTGATCGACCTCGGGCTCGCCGCCGTAGAGCACGCCCATGAGGAGGCCGAACTCCTGCGGGTTGATCTCCGCCGTGCCGTCGTTCTCGATGTCGTTGTCGTGGATGTAGATCTCGGTGCTCTCGTAGTTGTAGACGATGCCCTCGTCGCCGGTGGGGAGATCGAGGTCGTCGATGTCGCCGATGATCGCACTCGTCTCGAGCGCCCACGAGTCGCGCGGATCGACCACGAGGCCGTTGAGGATGGCGATCGAGGCCGTGTAGTTGTTGCGGTAGACGTTGTTGAAGATCTCCACGCGGCGCGAGGCGAGCGCGAAGGTGCCCGTGCCCGGCGGGATCATCGCGACGGTGCCGCCCGGCGCGAAGTTCGTGTGGTTGTTGTCGATGATCTGGTTGTCGCGGATGCGCACGTCGCGGCCGACGACCGGGTTGCCCGGGAGGTCGAAGACCACGATGCCGGCCGTGTTGTTCTCGGCGTGGTTCTCGTAGACGTCGGCGTACTGCGTGTTCTCGATCTCGAGGCCGGCGACGTTCTGGCGAACCTCGTTGCGACGCACGATCACGTTGATGCACTGGCCCACGTAGAGGCCCGCGTCGGAGGCGTTCTCCGCGACGCTGTCCTCGACGAGGACGTTGCGGCTCTTCACCGGATAGATGCCGTAGGCGCCGTTGCTCGTGTGCGGGCCGCGGGTCCAGGTGGCCTTGATGCGGCGGAAGATGACGCCGTCGGAGTCCTCGACGCGGATGCCGTCCTTCTTGGCGTTCGCGACGGTGAGGTCCTGAACGAGGAAGGAGTCACCGATGACGTCGACGCCGTTGCCGCCGCCGGGCGAGGTCTCGAAGTCGAGGATCGTCTCGTCGATGCCCTGGCCGACGAGGTTGATGCCCGAGTTGCGGATGGTGACCGTGCGATCGAGCGCGTAGGTCCCCGCCTCGAGGAGGATCGTCGTGTCGTCCTGGAGGGTGTTCACGGCGTTGATCAGCGCCTGGACGTCACCGCTCGCGATGGTGACGCAGTTGGCGGTCGAGAAGTCGCTGCAGCGGTTCCGGGCGCTCCCGCCGTCGTCGTCGCCGCATCCGACCGCCAGCAAAGCGAGGGCGCTCACGCCCGCAATCAAGAATCGAGACATTGGTTCTCCGTCGCGAAGGTTCGGCCGGGCCTCGGCCCGGCGTGAGGACGAGGCGGCTCGCCCCTGGGGGCCACCGCGCGTCCACCGAATCCTACTACGGTCGGATGGAAATCCATACGGCCCCGTCACGGCTCCCCATGATCTGCCGCAAACGGCGCCCCTGGGCGCGAGCCGCGCGCCGGCCGTGAATCCCGACCGTCCTGGTCTCCTTGGACCTTGACGGAACGGGCGCTTTGCCGCATCCTTCGCGGGAGCTCCAATGTCCGCCCGCGCGCACGACCTGGCCATCTCCGCCTCCGGCATCGCCGTCGCGCCCGCGCTCGACCTCATCATTGGCGTCGTACTCCTACTCGGCAGACCTACGCGCGAGGACCGGGCGGCATAATCGACCCAACCGAAAAGACGACGGCCCTCGCATCCCCGGTGCGAGGGCTTTTTTGATCCACCCCTTGGCTTACCCCCCGATGTCCGCTGGACATCCCCCGCTCCGAGGCCCAAAACCCGAACCCTTCTCAGGAAGCTCGCCGTGACGAAAGAAAACTCCCCCGAATTTCCGGATCGCACCGGCCAGTCGCTCACCGGCGCCCAGATCATCTGGGAGTCCCTCGTGCGCGAGGGCGTCGAGGTCGTATTCGGATACCCGGGCGGAGCGATCATGCCCGCCTACGACGCCATGATCGAGTACCCCATCCACCACGTGCTCGTCCGGCACGAGCAGGGGGCCTCGCACATGGCCGACGGTTACGCGCGGGCGACGGGCCGCGTCGGCGTGTGCATCGCCACGAGCGGCCCCGGGGCCACCAACCTCGTCACCGGCATCGCCACGGCCATGATGGACTCCATCCCGATGGTGGCCATCACCGGACAGGTGCCCTCCACCGCCATCGGCACCGACGCCTTCCAGGAGACCGACATCACCGGCGTCGTGCTCCCGATCACCAAGCACACCTACCTGGTCACACGCCCGGAGGACATCGCGCCGACCATCCGTGAGGCCTTCTACGTGGCGAGCTCGGGCCGCCCGGGCCCCGTCCTGGTCGACATCACCAAGGACGCGCAGCAGTCGAGCTGCGTCTTCGAGTGGGACGACTCGCCCATCGAGCTGCCCGGCTATCGCCCCGAGTACACCGCCCTCGAAGAAGAGCTGCGGAAGGCGGTCGAGCTCATCCAGAACGCCGAGCGCCCGATCATCTTCGCCGGCCACGGCATCATCAAGGCCAACGCCACGGGCGCCCTCCTCGAGTTCGTCCAGCGCACCGACATCCCCGTCGCCTGCACGCTGCTCGGCCTCGGCGGCTTCCCCGCCACGCACGAGCGCAACCTCGGCATGATGGGCATGCACGGCGAGACCTGGGTCAACCGCGCCATCCAGGACTCCGACCTCATCATCGCCCTGGGCATGCGCTTCGACGACCGCGTGACGGGCAACGTCAAGACCTACGCGCCCAACGCCAAGAAGATCCACATCGAGCTCGACCCGGCCGAGATCAACAAGAACGTGAAGGTCGACGTGGCCATCGTGGGCGACGTCCGCGAGGTCCTCACCGAGCTCAACCGCCACGTGGGCCGCTGCGAGCGCCCGGAGTGGATCGCCAAGATCGACGCGATCAAGGGCGACAGCGCCGTGCGCGACATCAAGAACATGCCCGACATGGGCAAGCTCTACGCGGCGCACGTCATCCACGACCTCTACCGCTTCACCAACGGCGAGGCGGTCATCGTCACCGACGTGGGCCAGCACCAGATGTGGGAGGCCCAGTACTACAAACACGATCACCCGCGCCGCCTCATCACCTCCGGCGGCCTCGGCACGATGGGCTTCGCCCTCCCCGCGGCCATCGGCGCCAAGTTCGGCGTGAAGGACGCTGCGGAGGTCTGGGTGATCGCCGGCGACGGCGGCTTCCAGATGACGGCGGCCGAGCTCTCCACGCTCAAGCAGGAAGGGCTCAAGGTGAACATCGCCATCATCAACAACGGCTACCTCGGCATGGTCCGCCAGTGGCAGCAGTTCTTCTACGGCGGGCGCTACGTGGCCACGCCGATCATCAGCCCCGACTTCGTGATGCTCGCGCAGGCGCACGGCCTCACCGGCATCCGCGTCACCCGGCGCGACGAGGTCGAGGCCGCGGTGAAGCAGGCGCGCGAGACGCCGGGCACCGTCCTCGTCGAGTTCCAGGTCGAGCAGATGGACGCGGTCTATCCGATGGTCCCGGCCGGTGCCGACCTCCACGACATGATCGAACGCCCGCACAACCCCATCTACGAGACCGGCGCGGACGCCGAGTGAGGATGATGGCCGAGATGTCCCTTCGTACTTTCGTCGTCTACGTGGAAGACAAGCCGGGCGTGCTGAACCGCGTCGCCTCGCTCTTCCGTCGCCGCAACTTCAACATCCACTCGCTCAACGTCGGCACCACGCACGAGCCCGGCGTCAGCCGCATGACCATCGTCGTCGAGGCCGACGCCGACAAGGCGCGCCGCATCGAGGCGAACCTCTACAAGCTCGTGAACTGCCTCTACGTCGACGACATCACCGACGTCGACTCGGTCAACCGCGTCCTCGCGCTCATCAAGGTGGGCGTGAGCGCGGCGGATCGCGCCGAGGTCCTCCAGATCCTCGACGTCTTCCGCGCCCGCGCGCTCGACGTGAGCCCGACGAGCCTCATCGTCGAGGTGAGCGGGTCGCAGGGCAAGATCGACGGCCTCGTCACCACGCTCCGGCCGTACGGGATCCTCGAGATGGTGCAGACCGGCACCCTCTCGATGACGCGTGGGAACGCGGCCCGCGACGCCGGCCCGCCGACGATCAAGGCGCAGCCCACCCGCGCCGCCTGAACCACCTCCCGCGCGGACGGGAGTCCGACCGGAACCAGCCAACCCCACTCCGAGAAGAGAGACAATGCCCGAGATTCGCTACGAGAAAGACGCCGACCTCTCGCTCATCCGCAGCAAGAAGGTCGCCATCATCGGTTACGGCTCCCAGGGTCACGCGCACGCCCTGAACCTCAAGGAGAGCGGCGTCGACGTCCGCGTCGGCCTCCACGAGGGCTCGAAGAGCCGTGAGAAGGCCGAGGCCGCGGGCCTCGTGGTGAAGTCGGTGAAGGAGGCGGCGGCCGAGGCCGACGTCATCATGATCCTCGTCCCCGACACCACGCAGAAGAAGCTCTACGAGTCGGAGATCGCGCCGGGCCTCGTCGCGGGCAACATGCTGATGTTCGCCCACGGCTTCAACATCCACTTCGGTCAGATCGTCCCCCCGGCCGACGTCGACGTCGCCATGGTCGCGCCGAAGAGCCCGGGGCACCGCGTCCGTGAGACCTACCAGGAGGGCGGCGGCGTCCCGGCGATCCTCGCGGTCCACCAGGACGCGACGGGCAAGGCCGACGCGATCGCCCTGAGCTACGCCGCGGCCATCGGCTCGGCCCGCGTCGGCGTCATCACCACCACCTTCAAGGAAGAGACCGAGACGGATCTCTTCGGCGAGCAGGCCGTGCTCTGCGGCGGCGTCTCCGAGCTCATCAAGGCCGGCTTCCAGACGCTCACCGAGGCGGGCTACCAGCCAGAGGTCGCGTACTTCGAGTGCCTCCACGAGCTCAAGCTCATCGTCGACCTCATCTACCAGGGCGGCCTCAACTACATGCGCTACTCGGTCAGCACCACCGCCGAGTGGGGCGACTACGTGAGCGGCCCGCGCGTCATCGGTGAGGAGAGCAAGAAGGCGATGAAGCAGATCCTCACCGAGATCCAGGACGGCACGTTCGCCAAGCGCTGGATCGAGGAGAACGAGAAGGGCTGCCCGGAGTTCCTCGCGCGTCGCCGCGCCGAGCAGGAGCAGCCGATCGAGCAGGTCGGCCTCCGTCTCCGCCGGATGATGCCCTTCGTCGATCCGAAGGAGATCAAGGAGTGAGTCCGGGGCGCCGCGACGGCGCCCCACCAAAAGGGGAAACCATGTCCGAGAACCACGTCCGCATCTTCGACACCACCCTGCGAGACGGGGAGCAGAGCCCCGGCGCCACCATGACCTCGGCCGAGAAGCTAGAGGTGGCCAAGGCGCTATCGCGGCTCGGTGTGGACGTGATCGAGGCGGGTTTCCCCGCGGCCTCCCCCGACGACCTGCGCGCGGTGCAGTCGATCGCCGATTCGATCGGCACCGCCGTCGTCGAGGGTCGCCCGCGCCCTACCCCGCCCATCATCTGCGGCCTCGCGCGCGCCACCCAGAGCGACATCGACAAGGCCTGGGAGGCCGTCCGGCCCGCCGCCAACCCGCGCATCCACACCTTCCTCGCGACCTCGCCCATCCATCGTGAGCACAAGCTCCGCATGTCCAAGGAGCAGGTCCTCGCGCGGATCCGCGAGATGGTCGGCTACGCCCGCAGCCTCTGCGCCGACGTCGAGTTCAGCCCGGAGGACGCCGGCCGCACCGAGATGGAGTTCCTCTACGAGGCGCTCGCCGCCGCCATCGAGGCCGGCGCGACCACGCTGAACATCCCGGACACCGTCGGCTACACGCTGCCGCACGAGTTCGGTGAGCGGATCCGCCTCATCAAGGAGAACGTGCCCGGCATCGAGAACGTCGTGATCTCGGTGCACTGCCACAACGATCTCGGACTCGCGACGGCGAACAGCCTCGCGGGCGTGCTCAACGGCGCGCGTCAGGTCGAGGTGGCCATCAACGGCATCGGCGAGCGCGCCGGCAACACCGCGCTCGAGGAGATCGTGATGGCGCTGCACACGCGGCACGCGCTCCTCGGCCTCGAGACGAGCATCGACACCACGCAGCTCTGCCGCGTGAGCCGCCTCGTCAGCACCGTGACGGGCATGAGCGTCCAGCCCAACAAGGCCATCGTCGGCGCGAACGCCTTCGCGCACGAGAGCGGCATCCACCAGGACGGGATGCTCAAGAACCAGGAGACCTACGAGATCATGCGGCCCGAGACGGTGGGCGCCGAGAAGACGCACCTCGTCCTCGGCAAGCACTCGGGCAAGCACGCGCTGCAGAACCGCCTCCGAGAGCTCGGCTACGCCCTCGAGGGCGACGCGCTCGGCGCCGCGTTCGATCGCTTCAAGGCCCTCGCCGACAAGAAGAAGACCATCACCGACGCCGACCTCGTCGCGCTCTTCAAGGACTCGCTCGTCGAGCCCAAGGAGCACTTCCGCCTCGACGACCTCCAGGTCGTCTGCGGGAGCATGGGCCTGCCCACCGCCACCGTCCGCATCGTCGACGCCGACGGCCAGATCCGCGTGGGCGTGAGCGTGGGCACGGGCCCGGTCGACGCGGTGTTCAAGGCGATCGACGGCATCGTGAAGGTGCCGTGCTCGCTGCTCGAGTACTCGGTGAACTCGGTCACGCGAGGCATCGACGCGCTCGGCGAGGTGAGCGTGCGGATCCAGCCCGAGGAGTCCGCCGTCTCGCAGCGCATCAACCCTCAACACGGAGAGAGCGCTCGCGCTCCCGTCTATCACGGTCACGGCGCGGAGACCGACATCATCGTCGCGAGCGCCAAGGCCTATCTCGCCGCACTGAACCGCATGCTCTCCACGCGGAGCGAAGGCCAGGCGGAAAACGGAGTCCAAGTCGTATGAGCCAGCCCAAAACCCTTTTCGAGAAAGTCTGGGAACAGCACGTCGTCGCCCAAGAGGAGGGCTGCCCCGCGGTCCTCTACATCGACCTCCACCTCATCCACGAGGTGACGTCGCCCCAGGCCTTCACGGGTCTCCGTCAGCGCGGCCTCCGGGTCCGCCGTCCCGACCGCACCGTCGCGACGATGGACCACTCGACGCCGACCGATCCGAAGCGCCTCGAGGTCGTCGACGACCAGGCCAAGGCCCAGCTCGCCCAGCTCGTGAAGAACTGCGAGGAGTTCGGCATCACCTGCTACCCGCTCGGCAACCCCAAGAACGGCATCGTCCACGTCGTCGGCCCCGAGCGCGGCCTCACGCAGCCGGGCAAGACGATCGTCTGCGGTGACAGCCACACCTCGACGCACGGTGCGTTCGGCGCGCTCGCCTTCGGCATCGGCACGAGCGAGGTGGAGCACGTGCTCGCCACGCAGTGCCTCCTCCAGCACAAGCCCAAGACCATGGAGGTCCGCGTCGAGGGCCGCCTCGGCAAGTGCGTGACGGCCAAGGACATCATCCTCGCGCTCTGCGCCAAGATCGGCACGGGCGGCGCCACGGGCTACGTCATCGAGTACACCGGCCAGGCCATCCGCGACCTCGACATCGAGGGCCGCATGACGGTCTGCAACATGTCGATCGAGGCGGGCGCCCGCGCCGGCATGATCGCGCCCGACGAGAAGACCTTCGAGTACCTCCAGGGCCGCGAGTTCGCCCCCAAGGGTGAGGCCTGGGATCGCGCGGTCGAGCGCTGGAAGGAGCTCCGCACCGACGAGGGCGCGACCTACGACCGCACGGTCGTCATCGACGCGAGCAAGCTCGAGCCGATGATCACCTACGGCACCAACCCCGGCATGGGCATCGGCATCTCCGAGACGATCCCGTCGGCGGACATCTACGAGGAGGAGGCCCTCCGCGCGGCGCACGAGAAGGCGCTCGGCTACATGGGCCTCGAGGGCGGCAAGCCCATCGCCGGCCACAAGGTCGACGTGGTCTTCATCGGCTCCTGCACCAACTCGCGCCTCCCCGACCTCCGCGCGGCCGCGTCCATCTTCGCCGGCCGCAAGGTCGCCGAGGGCGTTCGCGTCCTCGTCGTGCCCGGCTCTCACGACGTGAAGAAGGCCGCCGAGGCCGAAGGTCTCGACCGCATCTTCGTCGAGGCCGGCGCCGAGTGGCGTGAGCCCGGCTGCTCGATGTGCATCGCCATGAACGGCGACAACCTCGAGCCCGGCCAGTACGCCGTCAGCACCTCCAACCGCAACTTCGAGGGCCGTCAGGGCAAGGGCGGCCGCACCTTCCTCGCCTCGCCTCTCATGGCCGCCGCCGCGGCCGTCACCGGCAAGGTCACGGACGTCCGCACGCTTCTCTGAGAGGGAATCATGGATAAGTTCACCGCTTTCGAGTCACACGTCGTCCCCCTCCCCGCGGAGAACGTCGACACCGACCAGATCATCCCGGCGCGCTTCCTCAAGGTCACCGACAAGAACGGCCTCGGCGACGCGCTCTTCTTCGACTGGCGCTACCTCGAGGACGGCTCGCCCAACCCGAAGTTCGTCCTCAACGAGCCGGCGAGCCAGGGCGCCAAGATCCTCATCGCGGGCGACAACTTCGGCTGCGGCTCCTCGCGTGAGCACGCGCCGTGGGCGCTCACGGGCTGGGGCCTCCGCGCGATCCTCTCCACGAGCTTTGCCGACATCTTCAAGAACAACGCGCTCAAGAACGGCCTGCTCCCGATCGAGCTCGAGCCCGCGGTCCACGCGAAGCTCATGCGCGACGTCCAGGCCGATCGCGCCGCCAAAGTGAAGGTCGACCTCGCCGATCAGTCGGTCACGCTGCCCGACGGATCGAAGGTGACCTTCCAGGTCGATCCCTTCGCCAAGCGCTGCCTCCTCGAGGGCGTCGATCAGCTCGGATACCTCCTCGGGTTCGACGAGCAGATCAAGGCCTTCGAGGCCCGCCACGACGCGCTCTGACCCTCTCCCTCCTCGGTGCCGTCCTCCTGGGACGGCACCGAGCCCCGTCCCCGTCGTTCGAAGATGACCCAGCTCCCCCCTGATTTCGTCGAGATCTACGACACCACGCTCCGCGACGGCACCCAGCGCGAAGGCCTCACGCTCTCGCTCGCCGACAAGATTCGGATCGCGAAGCGGCTCGACGCGTTCGGGGTGAGCTACATCGAAGGCGGCTGGCCGGGGAGCAACCCCAAGGACGTCGGCTTCTTCGAGCAGGCGCGCGACATCGACTGGAAGCACGCGGCCATCGCCGCCTTCGGCTCCACGCGCCGCGCCGGCATCCACGCCGAGGACGACGTCCAGCTCAAGAAGCTCATCGAGTCGGGCGCCCCGGTCTGCACGCTCTTCGGCAAGACCTGGACGCTCCACGTCACCGAGATCCTGCGCACGACGCTCGAGACCAACCTCGAGATGATCCGCGACAGCATCGGCTTCGTCGTCTCCGAGAAGCGCCGCGCCATCTACGACGCCGAGCACTTCTTCGACGGTTACAAGGCCGATCCCGACTACGCGATCGAGACGCTCCGCGTGGCGCACGCGGCGGGCGCCGAGGTGCTCGTCCTCTGCGACACCAACGGCGGATCGATGCCCTGGGAGGTCGACGAGATCGTCCGCGCCGTGCGCGCCGCGCTCCCCGACGCCCGCCTCGGCGTCCACCCGCACGACGACGGCGGGTGCGGCGTGGCCAACGCCCTCGCGGCCGTGCGCGCCGGCGCCACGCACGTGCAGGGCACCATCAACGGCTACGGCGAGCGCTGCGGCAACGCGAACCTCTGCACCATCATCCCCGACGTCGAGCTCAAGCTGAACAAGCGGTGCCTCCCCGAAGGCAAGCTCGCCGAGCTCTACGAGCTCAGCCACTTCGTCGCCGAGGTGGCGAACCTCCCCGCCAACGAGCACGCGCCCTACGTGGGCCGCAGCGCCTTCGCGCACAAGGGCGGCGTCCACGTCGCGGCCATCCGCCGCGTCGCCGACAGCTACCAGCACGTCGACCCCGAGCTCGTCGGCAACGAGTGCCGCGTGGTGGTGAGCGAGCTCTCGGGCCGCGGCAACGTCCAGTCCAAGGCCGAGGAGCTCGGCCTCGCGGTGAGCGCCTCGGAGAGCGCCCGCATCGTCGAGCGCATCAAGCAGCGCGAGGCCGAGGGCTTCGCGTACGAGGCGGCCGAGGCGAGCTTCTCCCTCCTCGTCGCGCGCGAGGCCGAGGGCTACGTCGCGCCCTTCCAGGTGCTCGACTACCAGGCCACCGTCGGCCGCCGCAACGGCTCCGACGCCTTCGTCGAGGCGACCATCCGCGTCGTCGCCAACGGCGAGGAGAGCCACACCGCCGGCAGCGGCAACGGCCCCGTGAGCGCCCTCGATCGCGCGCTCCGCAAGGCCCTCCTCCCGCACTTCCCCGAGGTCGCGCGCTTCCACCTCGTCGACTACAAGGTCCGCATCCTCGACGGGCAGAACGGGACGGCGTCCACCACCCGCGTGCTCATCGACATGCAGGCCGGCGAGCACACCTGGAGCGTCGTCGGCGCGAGCTCCAACATCATCGAAGCTTCGCTCATCGCGCTCGTCGACGGCATCGAGTACGGGCTCCGCGTCGACGAGCTCTCCGCGCCCCCGAAAACGCAAGAGAAAGCCGAGGCAACCGCAGAATGAAGGCCAAGATCACGCTCCTCCCGGGTGACGGCATCGGTCCCGAGATCGTCCGCGCAGCGAGACAGGTCCTCGACACCGTCGCATCGAAGTTCGGCCACGAGTTCATCTACGACGAGCAGCTCATCGGCGGCATCGCCATCGACGAGACCGGCTCTCCGCTCCCCGACGCCACGCTCGCGAGCTTCGAGGACACGCAGGCCATCCTCCTCGGCGCCGTCGGCGGCCCCAAGTGGGACGACCCCAAGGCCAAGGTGCGCCCCGAGCAGGGCCTCCTCGGCATGCGCAAGCACCTCGGCCTCTTCGCCAACCTCCGCCCCGTGAAGATGGTGCCGGGCCTCGAGGGCGCCTCGCCGCTCAAGCCCGAGCGCACGCAGGGCGTCGACCTCCTCTTCGTGCGCGAGCTCGTCGGTGGCATCTACTTCGGCCCGCGCGGCCGCGAGGTCCGCGACGGGAAGCGCACCGGCTTCGACACGATGGTCTACGACGAGTCCGAGGTGCGCCGCATCGTCGAGCTCGCCGTGCGCATCGCCCGCGGCCGCCGCAAGCACGTCACGTCCATCGACAAGGCCAACGTCCTCGACGCGATGCGCGTGTGGCGTGAGGTCGCGACCGAAGTCGCGGCCGAGAACCCCGACGTCACCATCGAGCACCAGCTCGTCGACTCGGCGGCCATGCTCCTCGTGACCAACCCGGCCAAGTTCGACGTCATCGTCGCCGGCAACATGTTCGGCGACATCCTCAGCGACGAGGGCGCCGTGCTCACGGGCAGCCTCGGGCTCCTGCCGAGCGCCTCGCTCCGCGAGGACTCGCTCGGCGTCTACGAGCCCATCCACGGCTCGGCCCCCGACATCGCCGGCAAGGGCGTCGCCAACCCGCTCGGGCAGATCCTCAGCGCGGCCATGCTCCTCCGCCACAGCCTCGGCCTCGAGACCGAAGCCGCGGCGATCGAGGCGGCCGTCCACAAGGCCATCGCCGACGGTCTCCGCACGCGTGATCTCGGCGGCGGCGACGCGTCGCTCGGCACCAACGCGATGGCCGACGCCGTGTGTGAACGCATCGAGGCCGCATGAGCTCCGGAAAACGCCGCATCAGCAAGCTCTTCGACATCAAGAAGGACGCGCAAGGGCGTCGCTACATGGAGGTCGCCCTCGACGGCATCGCCCTCCTCCGCCTCGTCCTCGCCAACAAGGGCACGGCGTTCAGCCACGAAGAGCGCATCGAGCTCAACCTCGACGGCCTCCTCCCGCCGCAGGTCCACACGCTCGAACAGCAGGTCGCGCGCGTCTACCAGGGCTTCTGCCAGGAGCCCGGGCCCATCGCGCAGTACCAATACCTCCGCTCGCTCCAGGAGCGTCAGGAGATCCTCTTCTACAAGCTCCTCGAGCAGCACCTCGAGGAGATGATGCCCATCGTCTACACGCCGACGGTGGGCGAGGCGGTGAAGCAGTTCAGCGCGCTCTACCAGAACCCGCGCGGCATCTCGCTCTCCCCGCTCAACATCCACCGCGCCGAGCGTGTGCTCGACAGCTATCCGATGGACGACGTGCGGATGATCGTCGCCACCGACTCGTCGGCCATCCTCGGCATCGGCGATCAGGGCTACGGCGGCCTCGCGATCCCCATCGGCAAGCTCGCGCTCTACACGGTGGGAGGCGGCGTGAGCCCCTTCCACACGATGCCGGTCTCGCTCGACGTGGGCACGGAGCGCGACGACCTCATCTGCGATCCGAACTACCTCGGCGTGCGGCACAAGCGCCTCAAGGGCGACGAGTACTACCGCTTCTTCGACACCTTTGTCGAAGCCGTCCACAAGCGCTTCCCCGACGCGATCATCCAGTGGGAGGATCTCGCGAAGGACGCGGCGTTCGCCGTGCTCGAGCGGTATCGCGACGAGCATCCGTCGTTCAACGACGACATCCAGGGAACGGGCGCCGTGGCGCTCGCCGGCGTGCTCTCGGCCTGCCACCTCCTCGGCAAGCGGCTCATCGACCAGACCGTCGTCATCCACGGCGCCGGCGCGGGCGGCATGGGCGTCGCGCTCGCCATCCGTGACGGGATGATCGAGCAGGGGCTCAGCCTCGAAGAGGCGACCAAGCGCGTGCTCGTGCTCGACTCGCGCGGCCTCCTCCTCGAGGATCGCGAGATGGAGCCCTACAAGCGGCCCTTCGCGCAGGAGCGTTCGCTCACGGTGATGTGGAACTACGAGGGGCGCTATCCCAACCTCCTCGAGACGGTGAGCCAGTCGGGCGCGACCGTCCTCCTCGGCCTCTCGGGTCAGCCGGGCGCGTTCACGGAGGACGTCATCCGCGCGATGGCGAAGAACACCGAGCGCCCGATGATCTTCCCGCTCTCGAACCCGACCGACTCCGCCGAGGCGAAGCCGGCCGACATCTTCGAGTGGACCGAAGGTCGAGCCATCGTGGCGACGGGCAGCCCCTTCGATCCCGTGGAGTACGGCGGGGTGACCCACCACATCGGCCAGGGCAACAACGCCTTCATCTTCCCGGGGCTCGGCTTCGGCGCGATCCTCGCGCGCGCCAAGAAGATCACCGATCGGATGGTGAGCGCCGCGGCGCACGCCCTCGCCGACTACACGACGACGCACTACGCCTCCAAGGGCCTCATCTACCCGCCCATCTCCGAGCTCCGCGAGGCGTCGGTCCGCGTGGCCACGCGCGTCGTGGTGCAGGCGATCGAGGACGGCGTCGCGCAGCGGGAGAACATCCCCGAGGACGTCGACGGCTTCGTCCGCGACCGCTTCTGGCGCCCCGAGTACCTCCCCTTCGTGCGCGCGCGCTGACGAGGACGCCCCCTCGGCGCGACGCGTGCGCGCCGGGGGGTCACTCGAGCCGCGCCATGATCATGGCGTACGCCCAGTGCTGGGGCTGCTCGTTGCCGAGCCGGCGCGCTCCTGCGGCCGGCGCGAAGAGCGAGTAGCCCGCCGAGAGCACGAGGC
>JAAYBZ010000014.1 GCA_012744445.1 Myxococcales bacterium
CCCGCCGGTCGGCGACTCCGACGGCTGATCCACGCAAGCGACGCCGCGGCGCAGGGCCCCGATCGAAGCCCTGCGCCCCTCGCGGCGTTCACTCCTCGTCGGTCGCTTCGCCCTCGGCCTCGGCCTCGTCGTCGAGCGCGTCGAGGTCGATCTCTTCTTCGTCGTCGTCGAGCGCGTCGAGATCGATCTCCTCGTCGTCGTCCGAGTCCCAGTCGAAGTCGACGGGATCGTCGTCCACCGCATCGCGCAGGGTCTCGGCGGGCACGATCCCATGCTCACGAAGGAAGTTCACCGGCGCGGTGGAGAGCGGCTCGTAGTAGGTGACCACGGCGAGCGCCACGATGAGGAGGCCGATATACGGGATGACGGCCTTGTAGATCTCCGTCACGGGCTTCCCGAAGCGGAAGCTCGAGATGAAGAGGTTGAGGCCGACCGGCGGCGTCATGTAGCCGATCTCGAGGTTGAGCAGGAAGACGATGCCGAGGTGGAAGGGATCGACTCCGAAGCTGTTCGCGATGGGGACGATCAGCGGCACGACGACGACGATGGCCGAGAAGATGTCCATCAGCATGCCCACGCCGAAGAGGAAGACGTTGAGCAAGAGGAGGAACATCCACTTCGAGCTGATGAACGTCTGCATCGCCTCGAGGATGCGCATCGGGACCTCGGCCTGGATCAGGTACGAGGTGAAGCCGATGGCCGTGGCGAGGATCATCAGGATGGCGCCGACGAGCGTCATCGAGTCGCGGATGATGCGCGGGAGATCCTTGGTGAAGCTCACGTCGCGGTAGACGAAGACCTCGATGATGAGCACGTAGAGCGCGGTGAACGCCGAGGCCTCGTGGAGGCGGAGGAGGCCGAGGCCCATGCCGAGCACGAGGACGAGCGGGAGGATCGCCTCCCACTTGGCCACCCAGAGGGCGTGGAGCGCGTCCTTCAGGACGAAGCGCGTCCGCGGGAGCTGGCTCGAGCTCGCCTTCCACATCGAGTAGCCGCCCAGGATCGCGAGGGTGACGAGGCCGGGGAGGAAGCCGGCCGCGAAGAGGCCCTCGATCGTGATGCCCGCCACGACGCCGTAGAGGACGATGGGGACGCTCGGCGGGAAGAGGAGGCCGAGCGAGCCACCGGTCGTCACGAGGCCGAGGCTGAAGCGCTCGGGGTATTTCTCGGAGAGGAGGGCCGGGAAGAGCAGGCCGCCGATGGCGACGATGGTGATGCCGCTACCGCCCGTGAAGGTGGTGAAGAAGGCGCTCGCGATGATGCAGACGAGCGCGAGGCCGCCCGGCATCCAGCCGAGCCATGCGCGGCTGAGCTCGACGAGGCGCCGCGGCGTGCCGCTCTCGGCCATGAGGTAACCCGCGAACGTGAAGAGCGGGATCGTGACGAGGAGCGGCGAATCGGCGAACTTCTCGCTGAAGACGTCGCTCGTGGCGCCCGTGATGGGCGTGTTCTCGAGCGCGTCGAAGAGCAGCATCGCGGCCGCGCCGAAGACGGCGAAGAGGGGCGTGCCCAGCGCGGCGAGGAGGATGAGGCCGATGACGAGGATCCAGCTCATGGCTCAGCCCTCCCCCTTCTCGAGGTCGACGCCCGCGAGCTCGTGCACCTCTTCGATGCGCTCGCCGCCCTTGGTCGCGGCGATGAACGAGCCGATGCCCTTGAGCACGAAGCGCACCGACATGAGCATGAGCGCGGGGGGCACGATGAGCTGCATCACGGTCTCGGGCGTGGTGGCGGGGACGCCGATCTTCCCGAGCAGATGACGGATGGCGCAGAAGAGATCGGGGCGGTCGATGCCCTGCGAGGCGAGCTCGCTCCCCGCGATGTCGCATAGGTGACCGCGGTTCCCACTCGGCAGGAGGACCTCGTAGTCGAGCGGGACGTCCGCCGCGTTGATGACGATGCTCATGTAGAAGACACGCGCGAGGTAGAAGCAGATCACGCCCGCGGCGACCCCGATGATGCCGTGGATGATCGAGCGGACGACCGGAGGGACCACGCGAGAGAGCACGTCGATGCCGATGTGCTTGTTGCTGTGGACCGCGAGGCTCGCCCCGAGGAAGGCCACCCAGAGCGTACCCTTCTGGAGGAACTGGTCGGCCCAGGCGATCTGCGTGAGCGCCTCGTTCGCCCATCCGGCGCCGGTGTTGGTCAGGTTCCGAAGCAGGGCCTGAGCCGCCGCCACCACGATCATGGCGAGCAGCACGAGGGTCGCCACGGCTGCTTCACCGCGGCTGATCCCACGATCGATCCGTCGTAATAACTCCATCGCGCAACCTCTCGAATCGCCACGACCGGCGGGCAATTCCTGGGAGGTCGCGACCATACGCGAACTTGGGCGCGCGCGCGAGGGTTCGTGTGCCCCGAGGGGGGGATTCGAACGCAAAAAAGCCCGCGATTCCCGCGGGCTCTGACAGGTGGAAAGGCGAGTCGCTCAGCGACGACGCTGCGCGGCGAGCGCCTCTTCGATGCGCTTGAGGAGCTGCGCGGAGTAGACGCGGCCGGTGAGGCGCTTGCGGGCCTCGGCGGCCACGCGCTCCCACTCGGCGCGGTGCCGATCGGTGTCGACCTCCTGGAGGCCGCGCGCGAGGATGGTCTTGTAAGCCTCGTCGTCGTCCCTGCGGATGCGCTTGGCGAGCGCGTCGTGCGCCTTCTTGGAGGTCTCGAGGAGCGCGGCCTGGTGCTCGGGCGAGAGCGCGTCGAACGCCGACTTCTTGAGGATCGTGGCGCCGATGAGGATGCCGCTGTTCTGCTTGGTCACGTAGTTGAGCTTGGTGAACCACTGGAGGCTCACGGCGGCGATCGCCGAGCCCGGCACGGTGTCGATCATGCCGGTCTGGAGGCCCGGATAGACCTCGGGGAGGCCGAGGCGGACGGGGTTCGCGCCGATGACGTTGAGGACCTCGGTGAAGATCGCGTCGTCCTTCCAGGCCCAGGGGCGAAGGTTCTTGAGATCGCTCGGCTTCGCGAACGGATGGACCGAGAAGATGCGCGTCTTGCCCACGTCGCCCCACCCGAGGAGCTTGTAGCCCTCGGCCTCGAACTCGCGGTCGAGATCGGCGGCGAGCACGTCGCGCACGCCATCCATCTCCTCGTAGGTGTCGATGAGGCCGGGCGCGGAGAGCGCGAGCACCGAGCGCACGACGATGCCGAGGCCCGTGCTGGTCACGGCGGCGCCGTCCATCTGACCCGCGCGCATCTTGCGCACGAAGTCACGCTCGTCACCCTGGCTGCCGCCCGGATAGAAGCGGAGCCGCACCTGGCCGTTGGTGGCCTTGTTGAGGCTCGCGTCCCACGCCTTGAAGACCTTCATCCACGAGGAACCATCCGGCGCGACCGTCGCGATGCGGAGCGTGGTCGGCCCCTGCGCCTCGACGCGCTGGAAGTCGATCTCGGGGAGGAAGAAGGCCGCCGCGAGGAGCGGCAACCCGATGAGGAGGATTCGTCGGTTCATGAGTTCGCCTTTGTGTTCCGGTGGCCTGACCTGAGACGATCGGGCGTGCAAACGATTCAGTTCTCGGCCTCGTTTTCTTCGTCCTCCACGTCGAGGTCGTCCTCGAGGTCGTCACCCCCGCCAGGGATGAAGAACTCGTCGACCTGCGCGAGGTAGCGGGCGGCGCGCCGCTTCGCGATCATGTTGGAGAGGCGCCCCTCGGGGAGGAGATCCGGAGCCTCGAGGACCTCCACCATGAGGCTCACGAAGAGATCACGATCGCCGCGCTTGACGGCGTAGTGACGGCCCATGTTGAGGAGGGGGAGGAGGGCCCGCCGCCCGTTCCCGGCGATGGCCTTGTCCCAGAGGGCGCGCGCGGCGTCGAGGTCGGCGCCCATCTCGTTGGTGGCGATCATCGCGAGCATGAGGTAGCCGGCGCCGTAGAAGATGGTGTCGTCGAGCTCGAGCGAGCGCTGGACGAGCGCCTTGACGTAGGGAAGGTCGGCGACGGCCGCCATGTTGTCCTTGGAGCCGTTGATCCAGTTGCCCCAGGCATAGCCGGCCCAGAGGAGCATCTCGGCGTGCTCCTTCTTCTTGAAGCTCTTGCGGAGCCACTCCTCGAAGGCGCCGACGCCGCCCGCCACGGCCTCTTCCATGCCGTCCGCCTCGAGCTGGAGGAGGTAGACGCCGAGGTCCTTCGCGCGCTGATAGAGGTACTTGGCGCGCTCGCGGTGGTACTCGCCCACCGACACGTCACCGCGGAATTCCGCGTCCTCCGCCAGGTCCTCGACGACGCCGTAGGTGTAGCCGACGTACGCGCGGAGCAGCGTGGTCACGATGCGCGGCTCGTCGGGGACGATCACGAGCATGCCCTCGAGCTGGATGATGCTGTTGGGCATCGTGGCGGTGGCGAGCTCGTAATCCCAATGCCCCTCGAGGGCGATGCTGCCCCGGGCGGTGGTCTTGGCCGCGCCCTTCACGACGATCGCGGAGATGTCGCAAGCGCTGGCGAGCAGGGTGAGTGCGAGGAGGGCGAGGGCCGAGCGGAGACGATGAAAGGACATGGTCCGTGTTGGTACCGAGTCACCCGTTCCGTTGTCAATCGTCGTCGCGCCGCGCGCGGGGCGTGCGTCCGATTTCGGGACGCTTGACGCCGCGTCCTGCGCGGTTGCACGTTGTCATGGTGGCGCGTCCCCTTGCTTTCTTGACGCTTGGCGTCATTTCGCTGTGCTTCGTCCCCATGGCCCCGACCTCGGCGGCGGTCGGCGAAGGCCTCACGCTCTCCGAGCTCACCGCGCGCGCCGACGAGATCGTCGTGGCGCGGGCGGTGTGGAGCGAGAGCCGCTACGAAGGCGGCCAGATCGTCACCGAGACCGAGCTCGAGCGGATCGAGACGATCCGCGGCGACGCACGGGCGCCGCTCCGCCTCGTGGCCCCCGGCGGCGTCGTGGGCCCCGTCGGGATGCGCGTCGAGGGCTCACCTCGGATCGCGGTGGGCGAAGAGGCGGTGGTCTTCGCGCGGCGCAGCAGCCGTGGCGTGCGCGCCGTGGGGATGTCCCAAGGCGTCTTCCCCGTCCGGCGACGAGGCGGACGCCCCTTCGTCCACCCGAGCGGCGAGGGAATCGTCCTCGTGCGGCGCGACGCGCAGGGCCGGCTCGCGCACGTCGAGCCGCCCATCGCCGCCCCCATGGCGCTCGGCGAGTTCCTCGCGCTCGTCCGCCGAGAGGCGGGCCTGCGATGAGCCGCGTCGCCCCCGCGCTCCTCGCGCTCCTCGCGCTCCTCGCGCCTTCGGCGGCGTCGGCGTATTGCCGGATGACCACGAGCCAGACGCCGCCGACCGACGAGCAGCCCTGTCCGGACGACGGCGTCCCGCTCGCCTGGACGCGCCCCTGCATCGGCGTCGTCCTCGACGAGCGCGGCTCCAAGGACCTCGATTTTTCGGTGCTCGAGCCCGCCGTGCGGCGCAGCTTCGATCGATGGACGGGGGTCGAGTGCGACGGCGTCTCCCCGGGCTTCCAGGTCCGCCTGGAGCCCGAGCGCGCGCGCTGCGACCAGGCCTATTTCGACTATCGCGGCGAGAACGCCAACGTCATCACCTTCGTCGACGACTTCGAGGAGCTCGGGTACGACCCCACCGCCTTCGCCGTCACCATCGTCTGGCACTCGACGGACTCTGGCGAGATCTTCGACGCGGACATCCTCGTCAACGAGCGGTTCTCGCCCTTTTCGATCTGCCCCACCGCGGGATGCCTCGGGCGGCTCGACATCGACCTCGAGAACGTGCTCACGCACGAGATCGGGCATTTCTTCGGCCTCGCCCACTCGGAGGAGCCGCTCGCGACGATGTACGCGAGCGCCCCCCGCGGCGAGATCATCAAGCGCACGCTCGACACCGACGACGTCCTCGGCTTCTGCGAGGCCTATCCCGAGCCGCTCACCAAGGCCTGCGACTTCACGCCGCACGGCGGGCTCGGGCTCTCCTGCGGCGACGGTCCTTCGCCGGGCGGACGCGACGGCTGCGGATGCCAAGCCGCGCCTGTGGAGCACGCCTTTCCCGTCGCGCTGAGCCTCCTCTTCCTCGCCCTCGTCTCGCGCCTCCGCGCACGTCGCCGCGCCTGAGCCGTGCGCGTCCGCGCGCGCGGTCGCCCACGCGACGCGCACGGCAGAAGGGACGGCGCGCCGTCGAGACGCGCCATCTCTGCCGTGCGGAGCGCGCCCGAGGCTCAGTCCTCGCGCTCGAGGATCACGAACTCGACGCGCCGGTTCTTGGCGCGGTTCGCGGCCGTGATGTTGGGCACGAGCGGGCGCGTCGGGCCGAGGCCGACGGCCTGGAGACGATGCGGCTCGACGCCGGCGCGGATCAGCCACTCGCGCACGGCCTCGGCGCGCTCCTGGCTGAGCCTCATGTTGAAGTCGACGCCGCCGCGATCGTCGGTATGCCCGCGGATCTCGAGCAGCTTGAGGTCGGGGTTGCGGAGCAGGATGTCGGCGATCTCGGAGAGCAGGCCGTCGCTCGACGGGAGGATCTCGGCGCTGCTCGTCGCGAAGTTCACCCGACGGCGGATGGTGATCTGCTTGCCGCGGATCTGCGCGCTCGCCTGCTTGGGGCGCTTCGAGAGCGCGACGTTGGCGCTAGTGGTCTGGTTGGCGACGACGTCGCGCTCCTCCTGCTTGAGGAGGTAGCCGTCGGCGTCGACCTTCACCTGGTAGGTGCCGGGCGGGAGCTCCTCGACGACGACCTGGCCGCCCGCGCCGCTCGTGATGGTGCGCTCGGTCGGACCGGCGAGCGTGACCGTCGCGCCCGCGACGCCGTTGCCCGCTTCGTCGACGATGCGGAGCTGCATCGTGCCGAGGCGCGGCTTGGCGACGAGCTCGCAGCGCACCTCCACGACGCGCGCCTCGCCCTCGGCGGGCGGCTCGGCTGCGTCGGGCGGCGGGATGGTGGCCGTGCACGAGCCGGGCTCGTAGGCCGGATGCGAGAGCGACATCTCCACGTCGCCGGGCTCGAAGAGGTAGCTCGTGAAGACGCCACCTTCGGCGGAGAGCGGCGTGAGCTCACGCCCCACGAAGCGCACGATCACGCCATCGATCGGAGTCTCGGTGCCGCTCTCGACGACGGTGCCGCGGATGCGCGCGCGATCGTCCTTGGCGACTTCCTTCTCGACCTCGACCTGTTTCTCGACCTCGCGGACGACCTCACGGTTGGGGTCGAAGGCGTAGGAGGCGCCGATGCGTACCATCCACGGCGCGATGGGCGCGAGCTCGCGCACGACCGTCCGCGAGCCGAGCACGCCCACGTCACCCGCGGCGAGGATGGCGAGGCCGCGCACCTTGGGCTGGATGCGCACGCCGGCGGTGACGGTCATGGGGAAGGCCTTGGCGCCCTGGCGATCGAGGCAGCCCTCGTAGCCGTCGGCGAGCCCGCCGGTCTCGTCGGTGACGTAGAGGCAGTCGAAGCCGCGGCGGTTCACCGGGATGCGCCACATCCACTCGACGATCGGGCTGATGATGAGGTCGGCCTTGGGCTCGAAGGGGAGCTCGGCGCCGAGCGCGAGATCGACGAAGTCGGTGCGGTTGAGCTGGAGGCCGTGGCGCTCGATCGCGTTGACGAGGTGGTCCTGCGCCTCGATGGGCGAGACGCCGCCGGGGCGCCCTTCGAGCGCCGCCTGACGCGCGCGCTCGACGTCCCTCACGACCTTGATCGAGTTGTCGAACCAGTAGCCCGTGTTCCAGCGGAGGACGAGGGGCTTGGGGCGGTCCAGCTCGCGGAGGTCGAAGCTGAGGTTGGTGCGGAGGCCGAAGCTCGTGCCCGCGCCGACGAGACCCACGTCGCCGAGACGGTTGAGGAGCGCGACGCGCACGTCGCCGCCGAAGGCGATGAAGGGCTTGGGCTCCCAGACACCCTTCACGCCGAAGAGCGTGTCACCGAGCACCTGGAGGAGCGCCGGGTCCCCGGCCACGTTGGAGGTGGCCCAGGCGCCCACGCTCGCGAAGATCTCGAGCTGCTTGATGGGCGTGTACGAGATCGAGAGCATGCCCTGCGAATGGCGGGCGTCGTCTCCATCCGCGAGGAAGCCGTCCTTCTTGTAGAGGCCGAAGTGCAGGCCGACGCGGAAGGTGCCAGGCGCGCCCGTGCCGCCGTCGACCACGTGGATGCCGCCGACCGGACCGAGGATGGTGCCGTGACGGAGGAAGCGGCGACGACGCGCGGCGTCCTCGTCGTCGATCACCGTACCTCCGCGACGCGAACGGCGCGCTTCGCCCTTGCCGCGCTCCTGCGAGGTCGCGACGCCCGGCGCCGCTTCGATCACGGGCTCCGCCATGGGCTCGCTCTGGACCTCGACCGGGGCCTCTTCCGCGGGCGCGGTGACGGGCGCGCTCGGCTCGTCGGCGAAGGGATCGTCGTCGATCACGACGGGCGCGCGGCGCGGCTCGGGCGCGATGGGACGTCCGAAGTCGTCGTCGAAGTCGTCCTGCGCGAAGACGGCGCAGGGGATCAAGAAGGTGGCGGACGAGAGTACGAGGACGGCCAGCTGGCGCCAGAGCGTTCGCATCAGGCTTGGCTCCTTTTTCGGTGGACCACGCAGAGCGCGCGTGAGCCCGATGGATACCACCCCTTCGGGTCTTTCGTCCAAAGACCCACCAACGCGTCGCCCTTTTGGATGCGCGCGATCAACGCGTGGGCACGTGTACCGTGACCTCACCCGAGGGCGGGATCATGACGCGTCGCGGCGCCGGCGCTTCGCCCTGATTGGGCTCGAGCTTGGCGATGTAGCGTCCGCCCGGCACGCCCTCGAGCGTGCACTGCCCGCGCCGGGTCGTACACGAGAAGCTCTTCCCACCGCCCTCCGGCTCGAGCGTCACCCTGCCGTCGGCCACCTCGCCCGCCGGCGTGCGCACCTCGACCACGACGCGCGACTGCGCGACCGCGACGAGGGACACCGAAAGGAGACAGAGGACGAGGAGGACGTGGCGCATCGTGTGGGCTCGGACGTTCGGATGGGAAGGTCGATTCAAGAGGGTTACCACGAACCGGACGGAAGAGAGAACCCATCCTCGAGCGTTGCCATGTCAGAACCCTTCGGTCACGATTTTGGAAGCGTTCCCCACGGGACACGCTAGAGTCCGGCCGTATAGGATCCCGCGGCCACCGCGAATCGCCATGGAGCTGATCTACTTCGCCATCCCCTTCTTCTTCTTGACGATGTTCCTCGAGTGGGCGCGCCTCCGCGGACGCACCGAGAAGAAGGGCTACGAGCGCAAGGACACCTTCGCGAGCCTCTCGATGGGCGTCGGCAGCCTCTTCGTGAGCGCGGCCGTGAAGATCCCCGAGGTGGCGATGTACGTCGCCCTCTACGAGCTCCGCCTCTTCGACCTGCCGGACGCGTGGTGGGTCTGGCCCCTCCTCATCGTGGCCGAGGACCACTGTTATTACTGGTTCCACCGCATCCACCACACCTCGCGGATGTTCTGGGCGGGGCACGTGAACCACCACTCGAGCCAGCACTACAACCTCTCGACGGCGCTCCGTCAGAGCTGGACGTCGCAGATCACGGGGATGCTCTTCTGGGCGCCGCTGCCGCTCCTCGGCTTCCGCCCCGAGATGATCCTCGTCGCGAAGAGCATCAGCCTCCTCTACCAGTACTGGATCCACACCGAGCTCATCGATCGGATGGGACCGCTCGAGTGGGTGCTCAACACGCCCTCGCACCACCGCGTCCACCACGGGAGCAACCCGCTCTACCTCGACCGGAACCACGGCGGCATCCTCATCGTTTGGGATCGCCTCTACGGGACGTTCCAGCCCGAGGTCGAGCCCGCGGACTACGGGCTCACCACCAACATCGAGACCTTCAACCCGCTCCGCATCGCCTTCCACGAGTGGGCCGCGATGATCCGCGACGTGCGCACGGCGAAGACGCTCCGCGGCGCCCTCGGCTACATCTTCGGCCCGCCGGGCTTCCGCGAGGACGGCTCGGGCCTCACGGCGAAGCAGCTCCGCGAGGCCGCCATGACGGCCCACCGGCAGCAGCCCGCGGAGTGAGCCCCGCGCTCAGATGTCGAGGTTGCGCACGTTGAGGGCGTTGTCCTCGATGAACGCGCGCCGCGGCTCGACCTGATCGCCCATCAGGATCGTGAAGAGCTCCTCGGTCTCGATGGCGTCCTCGACGCGTACCTGGAGGAGGGTGCGCGTCTCGGGGTTCATCGTGGTCTCCCAGAGCTCCTCGGGGTTCATCTCACCGAGACCCTTGTAGCGCTGGATCGTCACGCCCTTGCGGCCGCGCTCGTCGACGAAGTCGAAGAGCTGGTCGCCGCCCTCGATGAGCTCGCCCTCGCCCGTCTCGTTTCCGTCCTTGTCGAGCGTGAAGGCGCGGTAGGGCGCCGGGCCGAGGCCCGCGAGCCCCGCGTGGATGCCGCGGAGCTCCCTGAGCTCGCCGCCGTCGAGGAAGCCGAAGTCGATCACCGTGTCGCGCGTCGTGCCGCCAGGGCTCGACTCGATGCGGAGGCGGTGCGTGTCGTGCTCCTCGTCACGCTCGACGGCGATCTCGAGCGCGCGGTACTCGGGGTGTGCCGCCGCGTAGTGCGCCTTCATGGCCTCGAGGGCCGCGTCGACCTTGGCGCGATCCTTGAGGGAGGCCACGTCGAGATCGGTGGCGCGCACGAGCGAGGCGACGACGTCGGGATCGAAGCGCCGCTTGAGCTGCGCGAGGAGCTTGCGCCAACGCGAGAGGTCCTGGACCAGGCGGCGGAGCGGCTCGCCCGAGAGCGAGTGGCCGCCGGACTCGGAGCGCACGAGGAGGTTCTCGGTGCCGCGCTCGAGGAGGAAGTTGTCGAGCGCCTGCTCGTTCTGGAGGAACTGCACGCGCTTGCCGCGGGTGACCTTGTAGAGCGGCGGCTGCGCGATGTAGAGGTAGCCCTTCTCGATGAGCTCCGGCATCTGCCGGTAGAAGAAGGTGAGGAGCAACGTCCGGATGTGGGATCCGTCGACGTCGGCGTCGGTCATGATGATGACGTGGTGGTAGCGGAGCTTCGAGATGTCGAAGTTCTCTCCGCCGGAGACGCCGCATCCGAGCGCCGTGATGAGCGTCCCGATCTCGGCCGACGAGAGCATCTTGTCGAAGCGCGCGCGCTCGACGTTGAGGATCTTGCCGCGGAGCGGGAGGATCGCCTGCGTGCGGCGATGGCGGCCCTGCTTGGCCGAGCCGCCGGCCGAATCACCCTCGACGATGTAGAGCTCGCTGATCGCGGGGTCCTTGCTCTCGCAGTCGGCGAGCTTGCCCGGGAGCGTACTCGCGTCGAGGGCGCCCTTGCGCTGCACCATCTCCCGCGCGCGACGGGCGGCCTCGCGCGCCTTCGCCGCGACCACGACCTTCTCGAGGATCTTCTTGAAGCTCTGCGGGTTCTCCTCGAAGTACTGGCCGAGCCGATCGGTGACCACACCCTCGACGACACCCTTCACCTCGCTCGAGACGAGCTTGTCCTTGGTCTGCGAGCTGAAGGCCGGATCGGGGTGCTTGATGCTCACGATGGCCGTGAGGCCCTCGCGGATGTCCTCGCCCGTGAGCGGGTTCTTGAGGTCCTTGTAGACCTTCTGCTCGGCGCCGAACTGGTTGACCACGCGCGTGAGCGCGGCGCGGAGACCCGTGAGGTGCGTGCCGCCGTCGCGGTTCCGCACGTTGTTGGTGTACGAGAAGATCTGCTCGACGTACGAGTCGTTCCACTGAAGCGCGACCTCGACCTCGATGCCCTCGCGCTTGTCGGCGACGTAGATGACCTCGTCGTGGAGCGGCTGCTTGTTCTTGTTGAGGCTCTCGATGAACTCGCGGATGCCGCCGTCGAAGCGATGCTCGACGCGCTTGCCCTCGCCGCGCTCGTCCTCGAGCACCACGGTGAAGCCCGCGTTGAGGAAGGCGATCTCGCGGAGGCGCGTGTTGAGCACCTCGAAGCTGAACTCCGTCAGCGTGAAGATGGTCGGATCGGGCTTGAACGAGATCTTGGTGCCCGTCTGATCCGTGGTGCCCACGGGCGCGAGGGGCGCCTTGGGGACGCCGCGCTCGTACTCCTGGTACCAGACCTTGCCCTCGCGGCGGATCTCCATCTTGAGCCACTCGCTCACGGCATTGACGGCACTGACGCCGACGCCGTGGAGGCCCGCGGAGACCTTGTAGCTCGCGTTGTCGAACTTACCGCCCGCGTGGAGCTGGGTCATGACGACCTCGGCGGCGCTCACGCCGGAGGCGTGCATGCCGACCGGGATGCCGCGGCCGAAGTCGACGACCGTCACCGAGTTGTCGGGGTGGACGGTGACGATGATGCGATCGTTGTGGCCGGCGAGGTGCTCGTCGACGGCGTTGTCGACCACCTCCCAGACGAGGTGGTGGAGGCCGGATCCGTCGTGCGGATCGCCGATGTACATCCCGGGACGTTTCCGGACGGCCTCGAGCCCTTCGAGGATCTGAATCGCCGTCGCGTCGTACGCGGTCGTCGTCGCGTCGATCTGCGCGCCTTTTTCTTCTGACATGGAACTCCGAGCGAGCCGAGCGGCCCCAACGCTAGCGGAAAACCCTAGCCGCATAAGGGCCTCTCCGCAAGCCCATAACGACCGGATAACCGGGCAAGATCATTGATGTTTTCAGCCCGCGTCGAGAAGAGCGACGAGCGCCGCCTCCACCTTCTTGCGGGGGAGCTTGCCCTTGTAGACCAAGAGGCTCGCCGGGAGCTCGTCGGGGAGGACCTCCGCGCTCACGCGGAGTCGGCTCGGGACGGCGAAGAGCACGGGGTGCGGGAGGCCCTTCTGCACGAGATCCACGCGCTTCCAAACGGCGTCGCGGCTCCAGTGCCCGAGCGCCTCGAAGAAGATCACGCGTCCCGTCTCGCGATCACGGAAGCGCAGATCGGGCACGAGCGTGCCGAGGCCGGGCACGTCGAAGATCTCGTCGGCGATCTCGACCTCGAAGCGGCCGCCCTCGGCGCGCATCGCGTCGTAGAGCTCCTCGACCTCCTCGGGCAGGCCCGGGCTCGTCCCGCGTGCGGCGCCTTTGCGCTCCTCCTTCCACTCGAAGATCAGGCGCTCGCGCTCGGGTCCCCAGCGCACCACGGCGCGGAGCTCGAAGGCGTCGCAGTCGCGGAGCGCAGGGACGACGAGGGCGAGGCGGAGGCCGTAGCGCGTGCTCGCCTGGAAGAGGCTCGCCGGGCCGTCGATGAGGATGCGGTAGTCGAGTCCGCGCTCGTAGATGCGATGGAGGAGGCGGTGGAACTTCAGCGTGCGGAAGAGCTTCCGCGCGGCCGCCGGGCTCCCGCACCGCACGTCGACCTCGATGGACTCCGCGCGGAGGAGCACCGCCTGCGCCTGCGAGAGCTCGTAGAGCTCGACGAGCGCCTCGGCGCCGATGCGATCGAAGGAGACGAGGCGCTGCTCCTCCTTGAGATCGGCGAAGAGCGCGCGCTCCGCTTCTTCTACGGTGGCGATGCCGTGGCGTGCGCCGACCTCGGCGAGGATACGCTCGCGATCGAACGCGCCGTCTCGCCGGGCCGCGCTCGCCGCCTCGAACACCTCGCGGCGGAAGGCCACCGGATCGAGCTCGCCCGGTCCTTCGAACTCGGCGCGATCGAAGACGAGCTTCTCGAGGCCGAGCGCGACCTTGCGGAGGCTCGGTGGCGTGGGGATCGACTCGATCGCCTCTTTGAGGTCGGCGTAGCGCTCCCCCTCGCCGTGCTCGAAGATCTCGAGGTAGCGCTCGGCGAGGTGCTCGGCCTCTTCGCGCTGCCTCCCGCGGAAGCGGCTGAGGTGGAGCATCTCGCCCTTCTTCCGCGCGCGGACGAGGTCAGCGGTAAGCACTGTGATCCCTCCGCCGCTCGCTCGTGTAGGTCTCCGAGGTGCCGGCCGTGACGATCTCGTAGAGGATCGCGCGCTTGTCGCCCTTCTTGCGGAGGACGCGGCCGAGGCGCTGCACGTGCTCGCGCACCGAGCCCGAGCCCGAGACGATGATCGCCACGTTGGCGTCCGGGACGTCGACGCCCTCGTTCAAGACCTTGGAGGTGGCGATCGCGCGGACGCGCCCCTCGGCGAGCGCTTCGAGGATCTCGCTGCGCTCGGTGACCTTGGTCTGGTGCGTGATGACCGGGACGAGGAAGCGACGCGCGATGGTGTAAGCCGTACGGTTGTCCTGCGTGAAGAGCAGGCACCGATCGTCCTTGTGCTCGCGGAGGAGGTGCTCGACGTAGTCGAGCTTGGCCGGCGCGCAGAAGGCGAGCTCGCGCTGGCGGCGATAGGCCTTCATGGCGCGCCGGCCCTCGCGGCTCACGGAGGATCGCTGGATGAAGTCCTGCCAGCCGGAGGGGCTCTTCATGGAGATGCCCTGCGCGCGCACGAAGTCGAGGTAGATGCCGCGCTCGGCCTGGTACTCGGCGCGCTCCTCGGGCGAGAGCTCGACCTCCACGCGCTCGACCTCGTAGTCGGCGAGGTAGCGGCCGCTCATCTCCACGATGTCGCGGCGGTAGACGATGGGGCCGATGAGGCGCCCGAGCTCGACCTCGCGGCCGTCCTGGCGCTCGGGGGTGGCCGTGAGGCCCAGACGATAGGGCGCGAGGCAGAAGCGCGCCGCCATCGAGAAGCTCTCGCCCGGGAGGTGGTGGCATTCGTCGAAGATCACCATCCCGAAGCGCGCGCCGAGGTGCTCCATGTGGAGGTGCGCCGAGTCGTAGGTCGTGACCGTGAGCGGCTCGACCTGGAAGTCGCCGCCGCCCACGACACCCACCGGGACGTCGAAGTGCTGCCGGAGGAGGTCGTACCACTGGCGCACGAGGTCGAGCGTGGGCGCCACGACGAGGGTCGCGCGGCGATAGGCGTCGATGGCCATCACGGCGAGGTGGCTCTTGCCGGCGCCCGTGGGGAGCACGACCACGCCGCGGCCCCGCGCCTTCTTGAGCGCGAGGAGCGCCTCCGATTGATAGGGCCGCGGCTCGCGGTGGATGCGCGCGCCCGCCTCGAGCGTGGCGTAGGCGCGCGCGCGATCGTCCACCTCGAGGCCGGCGGCGCGGAAGGCGAGGATTGCCGCGGCGTAGTCGATGGCCTCGGCGCGGTGCGCGTCGGCGCGCGCGTCCCAGCGGAAGCACGGCGGCACGCGCGCGTCGTCTCGCGCGACCCCGCGGAGGAGGAGCGTCCCTCCCTCGAAGCGAAGCTCGGCCATCGGAGGGAGGGCTTAGCAC
>JAAYBZ010000147.1 GCA_012744445.1 Myxococcales bacterium
GACGTGGAGCGCGCGCTCGACCGCGAGGCGCTCGAGCGCCACCTCGAGCGTTTCCTCGTGCCCTCGCTGCTCTGCGCCCGCTGACGCTCAGGGCTTGCGCTTCTTGGCCTTGCTCGCGACGTTGAGCGCGACGGCCGCGCGCACGAGCGCCTTGAACGCCTCGGGATCCACCGCCGCGCTCTCGCGGAGGTCGATCGCGCGCCGCGCGTTCCCTTCGAGGCTCGCGTTGAAGAGCCCCGAGGGATCGGGGAGCGCCGCGCCCTTGGCGAAGGTGAGCTTGACCTTGTCCTTGTAGACCTCGCCCGTGCAGACGATGCCCTCGTGCGAGAAGACCGCGGTGCCCGGGCTCGTGGGCTTCACCCACTTCCACTCCTCGACGATCTCGGGATCGGCCTCGTGGATGAGGGCGCGCATCCGCGCGAGCGTCTCGCCGCGGAGATCGCCGAGCTCCGCGATGCGTTGCGTGATGCGGGCCGAGGCCTCCGTCTCGGCGGGCGCGTTCTTCTTCGACATGGGCTCATCCTTGGAGAGGAACGATCGCAAGGCGGCCGTACGCGACGAATGCGAGCCCGATCGCCATCACCACCGCGTAGACCAAAGGGTTGTCGCCACTCCACGCGAGCGAGGCCCGCGCGTAGATCGCCGCGAGCACGAGGCTCTCGACGAGGAGCACGCCCGCGGCGATCGGCGTGAGCGCTGGCTTCCATCCCGTGGCGGCCGGGAGGATCACGAGCACCGCGCCGACGATCTCGACGAGGCCGAAGACCCGCCACGCCGCGGCCGGCACGTCGGAGAACTGCCCCGCGAGCGTCTCGACCTGCGTGAGCTTGAAGCCTCCCCCGGCGAGCAAGAGCAGGGCGAGCACCCCTTGCACGATCCAGAGCACCCAGTTCATCGTCCACTCCTCCGCTCCAGCACGCGCTCCAGCGCCCCGTGCATCTCACCCCAGCCGTACTCGGCGCCCATGCGCGCCGGCGCGCGATCGAAGCCCTCGTGCTCGAAATGCACCCGCGTGCCGCCGCCCGCCCGCTCGAGGCGATAGCGCACCCGCGTATCGAGGAAGTCGTCCACCACCGAGGAGAACTCGAGCGCGTGCGGCGGGTCGCAGACCAGCACCTCGCAACGCACGAGCAGACCGTGCTCGAGCCCCGGCTTGGGCGGCACGCGGAACGTGAATCGATGCCCCACCTACGGCTCGAAGTCGTTGGGGAACATCCACGCTTCGAGCGCCTCGCGATCGGCGAGGGCGTGGAAGACCGTCTCGGGATCGTAGGGGAACCAGAGCTCCTTCCGGATCGCGCTCGTCATCGCGGGCCTCCCTTCTTCGCGAGGTGAAGGGCGAGGCGATCGAAGCGATCGTCCCAGAAGCGCTCGTAGTGGGCGATCCAGTCGCGCACGGGCGCGAGCCGATCGGGCGCGAGGCGATAGCGCCGCTCCCGCCCGTGCCGCGCCTCCGTCACGAGCCCGGCGTCGAGGAGCACGCGCAAGTGCTGCGAGACCGCGGGACGGCTCATCGCGAAATGCGCCGCGATCGCCTTCACCGGCGCGTCGCCTTCGGCGAGCACGTCGAGCATGCGCCGCCGCGCTGGATGGCTGATCGCGGCGAAGACGTCGCTTTGCCCCTCGAGCATCACGCGGCGACGATACGTTAGACAATGCTTACGTGTCAAGCCGCGGCGATCGACGTCTCCGCGCTCAGCGCACGTGGGCGTTCTCGATCTCGTTCACGCGGAGCTGGACGCTCGCCCTCCACCGCTCGAGCGGGAGGCGCTGGCTCGTGATCCACGAGAGGTAGAGCGGGAGCCCGAGGCGCTCGACGTTGAACTTCGTCCGCCAGCGCCGGTTCTCGGCCGCGAGGCGGAGCCGCTCGACGGGCGTCGGCGGGCGATGCGGCCTCGCGCGCACGTAGCCGCGCGCCTCCATGAGCGCCCCGCACCGCGCCTCCACGAGCTCGATCTCGCGGGGCGAGAGCTTCGTCCGCCACTGCTCGACGAGCCGCGGGTCGGGCGCCTCGTAGGTGGTGTCGCGCCCGTACTCGAGCATCGCCGGGTGGTACTCGACGCCGAGGAAGGCGGTGATCTCGCCGAGCACCTCCGCGGGCGATCGCACGAGCGCCTCGTAGCGGACGTCGATGCGCCGCTCGGGCGGCACCTCGCGCACCACCCGATCCCAGCCCCGCTCGGCGCGGATCCAGTAGTCGGCGCCGTGGTGGACCGTGCCCACCCAGCCCATGCCGATGCACGACCGGGCGACGTCGCGCGGGTCGCGCACGATGTGGATGAAGCGCGCCGCCGGGAAGAGCTCGGGGAGGCGGTGCGGGTTCGCGTGCACGGTGAAGCCGAAGATCGGCTTGCCCATGCCGTACCGCTCGTAGGCCTGCCGGACGAAGCCGCGCACCACGCCCACGAAGCCGCCGCCCCTCTCGACCTCGAGGCCCTTGAGGAGGGCGTGACGGTCGGTCGAGAGCCAGGCCTCGTACTCGTCGACGCTCGGGTAGCCCGGGCGATCCAGGCAGCGCGTCAGCTCCTCGAATTCCGCGAAGATGCAGATCTCCGGGTGGTGATCCAGCATCAGGCGGAGCATCGTCGTGCCGGCGCGGAGGGCGCCGACGACGATCACGGGCGCGTCATAGGGAGCCTCCCCCGGGGCCCCGCTCCGGCGCGCGCCTCCTAGGAAGTTCTTCTCATCCATCCTGTCGTCCACTTCACCGACATACGGGCGAGGACCTAGGTTGTTCCCCGTAAGGCCCTACGTTGTTCCTTGTAGGGGTGCGTGCGGTTCCGAAGGCACCATGCGACACTAAGGAGGATCGGAGCGACCATGGAGAACACGACCGACGTCCTCGTCGAAGAGCTGATGTCCCCGCTTCCCCACGTCATCCACCCGGACGCGACGGTGGCCGAGGCCGAGGCCCGGATGCGGGATGCCGCGATCCATCACCTGCCGGTCCTCGAAGGCGAGACGCTCGTCGGGCTCCTCACCGCGCGCGACCTCGCCGTCGCCGCCAACGTCGCGGTCGAATCCCCGGCGTCCATGAAGGTCCGCGACGTCCTCACCTCGCGCCCCGTGACGGTGGCGACGGGCACCAAGCTCTCGGACGTCGTCGCCACCATGCTCGACGAGCGCGTGGGCGTCGTCGTCGTGGTGGACGGCCCCCGCGTGGTCGGCATCGTCACGCACCACGACGTCTTCCGCCACCTCGGCGAGCGGGCCCTCGGCACCGCGCAGCCCTCGCCCGAAGAGATCCGCCAGCGCGTCCTCGACGAGCACCGCCGCATCGCCGTGCTCCTCGACAAGGTGGAGGGCCTCGCGCGCCAGCTCATCGGCGGCGACAAGGGCGCCGACCCGCTCCTCCGGCGGAGCATGTTCGAGCTCCACGAGGTGATGCGCCACCACATGGCCTACGAGGAGCGCACGCTGCTCCCGGCCCTCCGCGACGCCGACTGCTTCGGCCCGGCGCGCGTCGCCGCCTTCGTCCGCGAGCACCAGGCGCAGCGCAGCATGCTCGAGAACATCGCCACCGAGCTCGCCGCCACCGAGTCGCCCGAGCGCCTCGCGGTGGGCGTCATCGAGCTCGTGCGCGCCATCCGCGACGACATGGAGACCGAGAGTCGCGAGTTCCTCGACCCCGACCTCCTCCGCGACTCCGTAATCCGCTCGGGCTTCGGAGGCTGAGATGGACCTCGCGCCGATCGCCTGCGCCACCGATCTCCGGAAGTCCGGCGACATCGCCGCGGCGTGGGCGGCCTTCCTCGCGAAGGCCCACGGCGTCCCCGTGAAGCTCCTCCACGCCAAGGGCGAGCCCGAGCCCGAGCTCGAGACCGACGTGCCGCCGATGATGCTCGACGTCGCCAAGGTCTACAACGAGCGCATCGTCGAGGAGCGCGTCGCCGTCCGCCACGCGCTCGCCCGCCAGGCCGCCGCGATCGACGCGGAGGGCGTCGAGGTCCACCCCGAGACCATCGAAGGGCGCGCGGCCGAGGCCCTGCTCGACTACGTGGCGCGCGTGCCCGTGAGCCTCGTCGTCGTCGGGCCGCACACGCGCCTCTTCGACGACGCGATCACCGAACGCGCCCTCCTCCCGCTCGGCACCACGGCCGAGCGCCTCGCGAACGCCAGCCCCGTCCCGGTCTTCATCGCGCGCCGCGAGACGCCTGTCCCCGGCCGCCGGCTCCGGCTCCTCTTCGATCTCGAATACGCCGAGGACGCGCCCGAGCTCGAGACCCAGGCGCGGGCGATCGCCGCCCGCTTGGGCGCGCAATTCCTCGTGGTCGACCACGAGGCCGATCTCCGCGCGCTCGCCGAGGACACGACGGCGACCCACGTGCTCGCCACGGCCGCCACGCGCGAGGGCGGGGGCTTCGTCCTCGCCTCGCCCGCCACGCGGCGCCATCGGCGCTATCCGTTCCCGGTGCTCGCGCTGCCGCGGCGCTGATCGAGCGCCTCGCGGAGGGATCGCACGCGGAGGAGGTGCGCGATCGCGCCGGGGACGCTCGTCGGGAGCGTCGCGAAGTATTCGAGCGCGCTCGGGAGCGAACCGAAGGTGGCCTCCTCGAGCTCGAAGCGCCCGCCGATGTTCTCGCGGATCGGCGGGAGCGCCTCGCGATCGCGGCGGTAGGCGCGCACGTACTCGAGGAGCCGCGCGTGGTAGCCGGGGTCCTCGATGATGGCGCCGATCGAGCGGTGCCGCGGGTGCGTCCCCGCGATCATCGCCTCCACCTGCCGCTCGAGCTCTTCGAGCCCGCGCTCGTGGGCCTCGAGGAGCTCGAGGTCGTAGCGCGGGTTGGCGTGCACCACCTGCATCACGTGCCCGATGATGTTGTCGCGCGTGCTGTAGAAGCCCGTGGGATCGACCATGCTCGCCGGCTCGTCGAGGATGCGCAGGAGCTGGTGGAACCAGAACGAGATCCCCTTGGCGCGGTAGTAATCCGCCGCCGCCGGCGAGATGAAGAAGCGGAGCATGTCGAGCCCGCCCACGATCATCTGGAGGCGCGTCGGCTTCACCGCGATCACACCCGCCTCGACGAGCCGCTCGAGCCGTCGATCGGCCTCGCCCGGGCGCGCGTAGGCCACGAGGGCCTGGCCGAGCCGCCCGAGCTTCTCCGCCATCTCGCGCGGACCGCCGGCCGCCTGGGCGACGAGCGCGAACGGGGACTTCCGCAGGCGATCGACCTCGACCTCACTCACGGAGGTTCAGCTCCTTCATCTTGATCTGGAGGCTCTTGCGCGAGATGCGGAGGAGCCGCGCCGCGTGCGTGACGTTGCCGCCCGTCTTCTCGAGCGCCCGCTCGATGATCGCGCGCTCCATCCGCGTCGTGGCCTCGCGCACCATGTCCTTGAGCCCGGTGTTCTCGTCGCTCTCGAGGATCTCGTCGTACGACGGCGGCTCGCTCGGCACGGCCTCGCCCGCGCGGCGCGCGCGCGCCCTTCGCACCGACTCGGGCAGGTGCTCCACCTCCACACGGTCGCCGTCGCAGAAGAGGAGGCAACGCTCGACGAGGTTCTCGAGCTCGCGGATGTTGCCGGGGAAGTCGTATTGCGCGAGGAGCGCCTGCGCCTCCTCGGAGAAGCCCGTCACGTTGCGCCCGAGGCGCTCGTTGTAGCGATCGACGAAGTGCCCGAGGAGGAGCGGGATGTCGCCCTGGCGCTCGCGGAGCGGGGGGAGCTCCACGTGCACCACGTTGAGCCGGTAGTAGAGGTCTTCGCGGAAGCGCCCCTCGCGGATCTCCACCTCGAGGTTGCGGTTGGTGGCCGCCACGAGGCGCACGTCCACGCGGATCGTCTTGATGCCGCCCACGCGCTCGAATTCCTGCTCCTGGAGCGCGCGGAGGAGCTTCACCTGCATGCTCGGCGGGATCTCGGCGATCTCGTCGAGGAAGAGCGTGCCCTCGTGCGCGAGCTCGAAGCGCCCGGGCTTGCTCGTCACCGCGCCGGTGAAGGCGCCGCGCTCGTAGCCGAAGAGCTCGGCCTCGAGGAGCTCGGTGGGGATGGCCGCGCAATTCACGCGGACGAAGGGCTTCTTGGCCCGGCGCGAGTACTCGTGCAGCGCGCGCGCCACGAGCTCCTTGCCCGTGCCGCTCTCGCCCGTGACGAGCACGGTGGAGGGCGTGTCGGCCACGCGCTCGATGACGTCGAAGACCTCCGTCATCTTCGGGCTCTGGCCGATGATGCGGAAGCGCCCGCCCACCGCCGTGGCGTTGCTCGCCGTCGTCTGGCTGAGCTCGCGCGTGCGCGCCGCCTTCATGATGGCGGACTTGAGCTCGTCGCGATCGAAGGGCTTGGTGATGTAGTCGAAGGCCCCGAGCTTGAGCGCCTCGACGGCGGTGTCGACCGTGCCGTGCGCGGTGATCATGATCACCGGCACGCGCGGGAATTCCGCCACCACGTGCTTGAGCAGCGCCATGCCGTCGACGTGCGGCATGCGCAGATCGGTGATGACCACGTCGACGTGGTGCTCGGCGAGCGCCTCGAGGGCGGCGCGCCCGTCTTCGACCCCGATCACGTCGAAGCCGTCGCGGCGGAGCTGCGCCTCGAGCACCCGCCTCAGGTTCGGCTCGTCGTCGGCGACGAGGATCTGTTGATTGCGACTCACGGACTTCCGGGGGAGCTTTTCGCGCCCGGTCGAAAGAAGCAATGGCCGACCGCCGCCCGACCGGACGGCGGCCGTTTCTCGGGATCAGGCCACGAGCCGCTGCTCGGCCGCGCGGATCACCGTCGCGCGCGCCTTGTGCGCCTTCTCGTATTCGAGGATCGCCTTGGCGGCGTCGGCCGAGAGCCGGGAGAGCTCGGCCACGATGTCCTTGGCCGTCTGCGCGTCGTAGTCGGGGATGGGCAACGCCGCCGCCTCGCTCGCCGCCTCGACCGCGGCGAAATCCCCGCCGAGCAGCTCGAGCCGCTTCTCGATGCGCGTCTCGAGCTCCCGCAGCGCGTCGAGCACCGAGGTGAGCACCTTCTTCTCGCCCTCGACGAGCCACTCGGCCGTGATCTTCTGCGTGCGGCCGAAGAACTCGACCCCCGCGTTCTTCGTGCTCTCCACGACCGTCAGCCCGCGTGACTTCAGGCTCTCGATCGAAGTGGTCAGCTCACGCGTCGAAAGTTCCATCCTGATCCCTCCCTCATTGGGGCGCGCCCGTCCCTTGGACGCAACGCGTCATTTCGGTACGGGGTAGTCCCAGGAAGGGGCGGCGTCAAGACGACGCAACGCGTCATCCCCTCGGGATCCCGCGCACGCGTGTGAGGGGCGTTGCGCGAGCGCCCTCCGGCCACCTCACCCGCTCCCCCCCGCGCTCGCACCGTCTCCATCGAGACGAGCCCTTCCCTACTTCCCGCCTCGGCGCTCGGGAACCGTACCGACGACGCGAACGCGTCGGAGGACGGCGGGCGGGCGCGGCCTCACGCGTGCCAACGCGCCCATCTCCAGCCACCGCCGCGCGTTGGCACGCGTGTGAGGGGGCGTTGCGCGAGCGCCCTCCGGCCACCTCACCCGCCTCCACGCGCTCGCCTCTGCAACGCCCCCGTGCCCGGCCCGCCCGCCGTCCTCCGACGCGTCCACCCGTTCTTCCTTTGACGAGCAACCCCCGCAGGAAGTAGCGTAGGGGCGAGCGAGATGACGATCCCTCCGCGCGAGCGTCAGCACACCGACCCCCATCTCAAACGCGTCGTGCAGGCCTTCGAAGCGGGCACGATCGTCTTCGACGTCGGCGACGAGCCCGGCCCGATGTACGTGATCCAGAGCGGTCGCGTGCGCATCGAGCGGAAACGGGGCCGCGGCCTCGAGACCGTGGCCGAGCTCGGCCAGGGCGATTTCTTCGGCGAGCTCGCGATCTTCAACGGCCGCCGGCGCTCCCTCCGCGCCACCGTCGTCGAGTCGGGCAACCTCCTCGTCATCGAGCCCAAGACGCTCGCCGCGATGCTCAAGAACCAGCCGGAGGTCGCCGTCCGCCTCCTGCAGAGCATGGCCAAGCGCCTCGACTCGGCGAACGCCCTCGTCGAGGTCCACTCCGAGCGCGATCCCGTGGCCCGCGTGGTCCTCGAGCTCGCGCGCCTCGCCGATCACGAGTCGATCGTCACCGAGTCGGGCCGCCTCTACGTCTCCACCGAGCGGAAGACCATCGCCGAGCGCCTCTCCGTGCCGGAGACCCTCGTGGCGCGCGCCCTCCGCCGGCTCTCGCGCCTCGGCCTCGCCTTCGAGGTCGATCGCGGCGTCGAGGTCTACGACCCCGATCGCCTCCGCGAGTTCCGCGCCTTCCTCCTCGAGCGCACCCTCTGACGGAAACGCGAAGGGGCCCCGGAGGGCCCCTACGTGTCTAGCCGACTCGGAGGTCGAGGCGTCGCCGATCAGCGCCGGTGGAAGAAGAACCAGCGGTGGCGGTGGTCCTTGCAGCGGTCCTTGCCGTCGCAGTGATAGCCGACGCACTCCTCTTCTTCGCCGTTCTCACCGCAGTTCTCGCCGACGCACTCCTCTTCTTCGCCGTCCTCGCAGTGGCCGGGTCCGATCTCGCCGTTGTTGTACTCGTCGAGCGTCTCCGCGAGGAGCACGGCCACCATGCCCTCGGCCGTCGAGGTGTGGACGAAGCTCGGCTGACCCATCCCATCGAGCTCGAAGTGGTTCGCGAGCCACGCGAGGGCGAGCGTCGCGGTCTCCTCGATGGC
>JAAYBZ010000148.1 GCA_012744445.1 Myxococcales bacterium
ACGTGACGACGAGGAGGAGCCGCGACGCGTCGAGATCGGCGACGTAGGCGAGCCGCGCCGGCGACTTGGACGGCGCGCCATCCGCCTGGTGACCCGTGACGAGCTCGGGCAGCGGTAGCTTGGCCGCATCGAACCGCGCCATCACCGCCTTGCGCAGCGCCTCGGCCACCCGCGGTGGTTGGGCGCCGGGCATGAGCCCGTCGACGATGCGGAAGGCGAGCACGCGCGCGGTGTCGTCGGCCGGCGCCATGAGGCCGAGGCCCAAGAATCGCCCATCGCCGATCGCGATCGGGCCCGCGACCGAGTCCGCGAAGCGGATCTCGACGTGCCACAGCCGCTCCTTGGCGAAGCGCGTGCCGCCCGCAAAGGCTTCGGCGCGCGCGCCCTTGGCGTCGAAGGGCTCGCGCTGCACGTGGAGGTGGGCGACGTTCGCCGTGATCCCCGCGTGTCGAAGCGCCTGCATGACGGCGACGCGCGCCTTCTGCTCTTCGTCGTGTCGCTCCGACGCGGGTTTGGCGTCGGCCGAGACGTTCTCGGGCGCGATCCTCCTCCGCACCGCCGGGAGCGCCGCCGGAGTGACGGTTCGGAACCGCCGGTGCGTGGTGCCGAGCGCGCCGAAGTGCGAGAGCATCTTGAGCTCCGAGGCGCGCACGAGGATCGCCGAGGCGCCCATGGGCGTCTGGATCGAGAGCCCGGAGAAGGCCCAGAACACGTCCTGCGCCGACGAGGCGAGCGCGTGCGGCACCTCCACGAGCACGCGCCGAATTCCTCGGTCGGCGTGCTCGTGCCCGATCGACGGAAGGGGCACGATGCGGATGCGCTCCTCGGGTCTCGGGGCCGCTTCTTCGTCGCCCTTGCGCCCGAGCAGCGCGCGCTCGAGGCCACGCGCACGATCGCCGAGCGCCTCCGAGAGCCGGGCGATCGCGACGTCGCGCACGATCTCCACCAGGCGCACCGCCGACGTGGCGGGCGTCGCCGAGAACGATCCCATCGACCCGACCGGACGGATCTCGAAGAGCGCGCGCGGGGGCGCCGCGTCGTAGGCCACCTGCGCGAACCGCGCCTTGGGCGGCTGGACGAAGACGCTCAGTGCGCCTTCACGCGCGAAGCGTTCTAGCGAGGCGGCGTATCGCTGCCGCAGGCTCGCGAGGGAGCCGGGCGCAGGGCACGGGTAGACCGCATCGGACCCGCCGCCGGGCGTCGGCCGGTGGATCTCGTATCGGAACTTCTGGAGCGCCTTCGAGAGCGCTTCGTCGTCGACGATGCGCGCTTCGGCCCAGGCCATGTCGACGCCACGGCCGAGCTGATACATCTGCTTGGCGATGTCCGCGATGCGCGCCGCGGGGAGCTCGTCGTTCAAGCGACCGACGTCCCACGCATAGAGGAGCGGCACGCGACCATCGAAGATGCGCGGGCGCACGCGCTTCGCCGTGCGAATCTCTTGGACGCGCTTGGGATCCCCACCCGCGGAGTCGAGGTCGTTGTTGGGCACCCAGAGCTTGACCTCTTGGCCGAGCGTCGCCGCCGGCGCCGCCATGAGCGGCGGCGGGAGCGACTCGAGCCACTCGAGCGCCTCGACGTCGCGCTCTTCGAGTACCTCACCCTTCGCGCTCGCGGCGACGAGCGCTTGGAAGACGCGAGCCGGCGACGGAGGCCACTCGGGCTGCCCGTGGAATCTCCCTCCCTCGAGCTTCACCTCGAGCAGGAGGTGTCGCTGAGCGCCGCTCATCACTTCTTTTCCTTGGTGTCCGCCTTCGCGCGCTTCTTGTCGAAGCTCACCTCACGGCTCTCACCCACGCCGAAGCGCTCCGCCGCATTCGTGGCGAAGGCGAGCACCGTCTCCGGATCCAGGCTCACGGCCTTGCGCTCCCCGCTCCGCTCGACGGCCTTCCACTCGGCGGGCACGTCGACGTCGGGCACGAGGAGGCACCCCTGGCGGAGGAAGGGGTCCTGCGGCGCCGTCGCGGCCACGAGCGCCAGGCCCAAGACGTACCGGCGCACCAGCTCGGCGTTCTCGCCGTTGAGCCGCCGGAGCGCCACGAGGTTCACCGTCACGTCCCGAACGATCGGGCCCTTTGCGACGATGCCGCCGTGGCTCCCCGTCGAAGGCACGTGCACGAAGCCACGCTCGGCGAGCGGCGTGCCCGACTTGCCCTCCGCCTTCTGCTTCTCCTCCTCGGTGAAGACGTCGAGCGCGGTGTAGTCGAGCGCGGGGTTGTACTGCGCGGAGCGGGTGAGCTTGGAGACGTCCCACGCGCGGATCACGCTCTGCACGATGCGGGGCACCTTGGCGCCCGTGTCGCGCGAGTCCCACACGCCGAAGACGAGCGAGGTGGGCGCGAGCTTCGCGAGCGGCGTCGCGTCGTCGTGGCGGAGGAGCGACTTGAACGCCGCCCGCGCCGCTTCGTGCAGATCGGTCGACCGCACGACCGCATCGCCGATGCGATGGCCCGCCTCGAGGAGCGAGAGCTTGCCCGACGTCTCGTTCTTCTCGTCGCCGTAGAGGATCTCGACCTGCGGCACGAGATGACGGAAGCGCGGCTCGCGGAAGATCGGCTCCATGCGGTTGGCCTGCGAGCCCACGCTGTCCACGAGCGCCACGCGCGTGCCGTCACCGAGGACGTCGATGTTGTAGCCGATCTCGGCGTAGGTGGGCGGGAAGAAGACCGCCCCGCGCCCCTCCACGGGCACGAGCTCCTGTCGCAAGTGGAGCGCGACCGGACCTTCCGGATCGGTCGCCCAACGGTCGAGGGTGGCTGCGTCGGTCTTGGTCGTCATTGCACGATCTCCTCATCAACGGTCGTGATGCAGCGCGCCTGATTTTCTTGTCCCGGCCAATCGAGGCGCATTCGGAAAGCACGGGTGGGAAACGGAAGACTCGGCGTGCCAAGCGAGGCACGCAGAAGCGGAGTGGGCAGGAGCACGTCGTCGATGGAGAGGCCGCTCGACGCGTCGCGACCGCATACGAAGTACCGATACGAGAGCTTGTGCTCGCGCTGCGGCCGCGCGTGCGAGAGCCCGACGAGCGCGAGGACCTCGACGAGCGGATAGCCTCGGGGCTGCATCGCGCCGTGCGCGTTCAGCGAGAAGCCGATGTCGATGGGGATGTAGTCCCGCCGCCAATCGAATCGGAAGCTGCTGCTCTGCGGGCACGAGAGCTCGAACGGCTTCTCTCGCGCGCGGGCGATCTGATCGCGCGCGAGGTCGAGCGCATCGCGGAGGAGCGCGGCGCCCGGATAGCCACCGGCGCCGGCCCAGAACTTCACGTTGTCTCGCCGCGAAGTGAGCTTTTCGGGCACCGCGCCGTCGCCCCACGAGTCGAGCCGCAAGGACTTGCCGCGCGCGCGGAGGACGGCCGGGAGGGTGGCCGGGCTCTCCGGGAGCGGGATCGGGAAGGGGTCGCCCGACGCGATCGCCACCGTGTCGACCTTCCATTTCTCGGTGCCGAGATCGGCCCCCGGGACGCCGAGCGAGTGCACCTCGGCCTCGGAGAGGAACTCGAGCGCGGCGGCGAAGGGATCGACGGAGGAGTCCACCTCCACGACGAACCGCGCCTCGCGAGGGTCGGACCAGTCGAACGCGCTTCTCGCGGGACCCACCAGCAGCTCGGCGAGCTCGGCGAAGCCGAGGCACGCAAAGACCTGACCAGGATTGAAGAGATCGACGGGGATCGAATGCTGGCTCATCGGCCGTTCCCTCCTGCTCCACGGAGCTCGAGCTCACGCGAGGCCTGCTGGTCGGCCGCGCGGAGCAGCGCCTCCCACCATGCGAGCCCCCACACGCCGAGGCTCGCCTGCAGACGCGCGAAGCGAAGCGCGACCTCTCGAGCCCGCGCCTCGAGCACCGAAGGCGGCGCGTCGTCGCAACCGCTCGTCGAGATCGTCGGGCGCGCGAAGCCGTGGTGGCTCGCGATGAGGTGGAGGACGAGGTCTTGCTCCGGGGCGCTCAGCGCCGCGAATTCGGGATCGCGGGCGGCGTACGCGAGCGAGCCGAACTCGTGCCGATACCCTTCGAGCAAGGCGACGTTCACCGGGCCGCGGGTCTTGGCGTAGGCCTCGCCGTTCTGAGGCGCGTTGAACGCGCGCTGCCACCGCTCCGCTCGTTTGCCTTCGTCGTGGAGACGCGCGGCGAGCGCGAGGAGCTGCGTGACCCGCGGAGGAAGGCTCAGACGCCGCGCGATCTCACGCATGCGAGCCGCCGTCCACTCGGCGTGCTCGGGGAGCGACTGCGAGCCGCTCGCCGATCGATCTTCCTCGGTGATGTACTCGCCCACCGGGCGATCGACGACGAGCCACGTCACGACCTCGCCGTCGCCCGTTTGCTCGAACGGGAAGCGCTCGCGCTCCCTCCATCCGGCCTCGCTCGTGGGCTCTTCGCTCGAGGTGATCCGCACGCGGAACGCGGCGTCGAGCTGCCAGCCCTCGCCGTCCATGCACGGCGGGGCGACGTCGACGCCGGCATCCAGGAGCCCGTCCCCCGAGAGCCCCGCGATACGCGCGTCGAGGATGAGGTCTGCGTCGGCGAGATCGGCTTCGAGGTGCTTCTTCTGCCGCGCATCGATCCACTCGAGCGTGAGGAGCTCGAGCCCTCCCCGCTTGCGCAGGACCCCCGCGTACTCGAGCTTGCGCGCGTTCGCGTCGGCCTTGGCCTGCGCCGTGAGCACCTTCTTCACCCGTTTCTTCAGCCACTCGGCCGCGCGCCACGTCTCGGTCTCGAGCTGCTCTCCGGTGTGGATGGGCGCGGCGCGGAAGAAGCGCTGGAGCACGGCCTCGCTCGGCTTCTGCCCGTTCTCGAGGGGAAGCAGCGCGCGCCACGCGAGCGCGGTCTGCGGCCGGTCCTCGTCCCAGCCGCGAAGCCACGGCGCGATGGCCGGGCGCCCTGGGTGCTCTTCGAGCGAGGTGAACGACCACGCCTCGATGGTGGGCTTCTCGAGCGGCGGGTAGAGCAGATCGGGCGTAGAGGCGTGACGGATGCCGCGGGCGAGATCGCCGTCGGACTTGGCCTTGCGCGCGAGCTCACGGAGCGCGCCGGGGCTCACGTCGATCGCGTCGCCCTCGGATGGGAGTCGGCGGAGGAGGACCTCGACGCCCTTCAGGCGCTCGTCGTCGAGGTCGGCTGCGCGGAGGATCGTCACGCGCGCTCGCCCTTCACCGCGACGGTTCACGCGCCCGAGGCGCTGGACCATGCGCTCCCAGGGGACGAGGTCGCCCACCATGTGATCGGCGTCGAGATCGACGCCGACCTCGCCGGCCGAGGTGGCGAAGAGGAAGTGCGGCCTCTCCCGAGGCACGTTGGAACCGGCGACGAAGCCGAGCTCTTCAAGCCTCTTGGCGGAGAGGGCGCGTTCGTGGACGCGGCGCGCTCCGACGAGGAGCTCGGTCTCGATGGGCGGCGCCTGGCCCTTCTTGACCTTGTTGGCGCCCGTGAGCTTCTCGAGGTGCGCCTTGGCGGCCTCGGCGTCGTCGCGCCGCGTGAGGAAGACCACGCAGCGGATGGGCTGCGTCCCCTCCTCGGAGAGCGCCCACGCGGCCGCGGCGGCCGCCTCGGCGAGGCTCGCCTTGGGCGCGAGATCCACGAAGATGAGGCGCTTCTCGGCGCCGAGACGCTTCCGGACGATGGGATGGGCGAGATCGTCGTCGTCGAGCTCGAAGAGCTCACCGCCGCGGGAGCGGCCGGTGGCGGAGAGCGAGAGCAAGCGGCTCGGCGGCGGGGTGACGCCGAAGGCTTCCCGGGAGGCGAGATCGCCCGGCTCGACCATGACGCGCTCGAGCAGCCGCTCGAAGGGCGGCACCAGATGCGCCTCGTCGAGCACGAAGAGCGCGTCGTGTCCGAGGAGCCCCGCCATGTACGGCCGGATCCGTCGCGACGCGCGATAGCCCTCGAAGAGGAGCCGCGAGCCGATCATGTCGACCGTGCCCACGACGATCGCCGGCTGCGAGGGGTCGTCCATCCACTCCCGGTTGTCGACGAACTGGCCGCGCAGCGTGGAGACGGCGAGGCGGCGATCGTCGAGACCGAGGCCTTCTTTGACGACCGGGTTGGCCTCGACCCACTCGCGGAGATCTTCCGCCACGCGCGTCGCCTGATCGACGACGACCTTGCGGTCGACGATGTAGACGAGCCGCGTCGGCACGGCCGCGCGGAGCGCCCGCGCGACGAGCCAGATCGCCATGGTCGACGTCTTCCCGAGGCCCGTGGGGATGTCGAGCGCGCGCGGCAGCTCCCCGCGGAGGAGTCGCCGAAGGAGACGCACTTGCCAGGGGAAGGGCGACTCGCCCTCGCCGAGGCCGAGCGCCTTGGCAAGGAGCTCCGCGGCGTAGTCCATCGCGCGGTCGTCGAAATTCGGATGTGCTGTTTCCGGATTCGTCATCGATCTACTTCCGGCGTAACGGATGCCTGTGACACGAGGAGCGGTTCGACCTGAGAGACGCCCCCGCGTCGCCAGGACTGACCGCACGGCGGACGATTCGTCGCCGCCATGGGTGAAAAGGGCGCCGAGCCGCCCCATCTGCGACCTGCGTACGTGGGCATCCCCACTCCTCCGTGGACGGGAGTCTGCCAGAACGGCCGCGATTTTGGGCGAGAATTCTTGCCCGGACGAATAGTTTTGTCGTGACCGGATCGGACTCAGGGACTGTCCGGCACAACTCGAAGCACAAATCGAAAGACGGATTACAAACGCATCACTCGTCGCGTCATCCGACGTCTCACTCACCCAACCGCACCTCCCCCCGCCTCACATACTCCCGGAGCATCCGCTCGATCCGCCGCCTCTGCGCCGCGTCGAAGGAGGGCGCGACGCCGGGGGGGCGGTCGTAGCTCATGATGTTGCCGGGGGTGTCGCTGTGGGGGTTGCCGAAGAAGTGGCCGAGCTCGTGGGCGAGGACGTCGGGGAGGGCGATGCGCGAGACGACGACGTAGTGGATCGCGCGGTCCTTGCGGTAGCGCCAGTGGACGCCCATGCGGAGCCGCTCGGGCTCGTCCACGTCGCGGAGGCGCTCGACGAAGAAGACGTCGATGGCGCCCTCGTGGCGATGGGCGGCGAGGGCGTCGCGATCGGCGCGGGTCTCGAGCCGCGCGTGGCGCTCGTCGATGGATCTACGCGCCACCGCCTCGAAGCGGATCGAGAGCGGCGCGAAGACGCGGTTCGCCCCTTCGAGCTGCTCGCGCACGAAGGCCTCGGGCACGGCGGGCGCGCCCTCGAAGCGCGCGATCCAGAGCGAGAGCGGCACGACGCGCGTCCTAGGCGCGGCGCGTGAGCCGAGGGGCGCGGCGAGCGAGAGCCCGAGCAGCGCCACGGCGAGGGCGCGCGCGATCCTCCGCCCCATCAGAACATCTTGGGCATGAGCTTCTCGGGCACGAACTTGGAGGCCGCGAGGATCGCCTTCCACGGCCAGGCCGGGACCACCACCTCGTCGCGCTCCTCCTCGATGGCGTCGGCGATGGCGCGCGCGGCGTCCGAGGCCTCGATCACGAACGGGTACTTCTCCATGTTGGGCACGAGCTCGCTCTTCACGAAGCCGCAATGCACCGCCGTCACGCCGATGCCGTGCTTCCGGAGCTCGAGGCGCGCGGCGCGCAGCCACATGGAGAGCGCGGCCTTGGTGGCCGCGTAGGTGCCGCTGCCCGGGATGGGGTGGAAGGCCGCGATGGACGAGATGCCCACGAGCCGGCCCTTCTTCTCGGCGCGGAAGTGCTTGGCGGCGGCGTCGAGCGTGGCGATCGCGCCCACGAGGTTCACGGCGATGACGCGCTTGTCCTTGTCGATCTTGCCCGCGCCCGTGCGGTTGATGGCGGTGATGCCGGCGTTGGCGACCATCACGTCGAGGCCGCCGAGCTCGTCGCGGAGCGCGTCGACCACGCCGTAGACGCGCTCGTCGTCGGCCACGTCGAGCGCCGCCACCGCCACGCGCACGCCATAGGTGGTGCGGAGGCGCGCGGCGATCTCCTCGAGCTTGTCCACGCGGCGGGCCATGAGGCCGAGGTCGTAGCCGCGGCTCGCGAGCTCGGTCGCGAGCGCCTCGCCGATGCCGCTCGACGCGCCGGTGATGAAGACGATCCCCTTGGACATGGGCCTGCTCTCCTTGCGAATGGGGGGAACGCTAGCGGTCCCGACCGCCCGTGTCGAAGGCCCCCGGCCGGGAGTTTCCTTCTCCGCGAGGGCGCGGATATCCTGGGAGGCGATGTTCCGTCCTTCGCTTCGTCGCTCTTCGATCTCGCTCGTCGTGGCCCTCTCTGCGCTCACGGCGGCGGGCTGTGCGGCCACGGGCGCCGCGCCCTTCTTGGCCTTTGCGCTCTCGCTCGGCCTCGTCCTCTTCGGCGCCGCCTGCGCCGAGAGCCACGAGACGCGGCTCGACGGCTCGGTCGACGCCGCCGCGGGCGACGGCGGCACCTGGGAGGTGTGCTGCAAGGACCACGTGGTGGACACCTGCTTCTGCCCCACGGGCGCGACGTGCAACTTCGGCTGGTACACCGACTGCGGCGACGGCACCTGCATGCCCGAGGTGGACGCCGTCTGCCCCGACGGCCCTGGCGAGTGGGAGCCCTGCTGCGAGGACGGCGTGATCACCACCTGCTTCTGCCCCGCGGGCGTGGCGTGCAACTACGGCATGTTCGAGGACTGCGGGGACGGCACCTGCAAGGACGCCGGCGAGAGCTGCGCGGACGGCGCGTGAGCCACGTCCTCCGGCGCGCGGGCGGTGTCTTCGCCGCCATCCACCGCGAGCAGATCGGCCCGCCCGTCGACCTCGGCGACCTCGATCCGCGCACGCTCGA
>JAAYBZ010000149.1 GCA_012744445.1 Myxococcales bacterium
CCTGCCTACATACGTCGAGCGGATCCCCCCACAACCTCCGCGTCGGCCGACGGGCGACCCTCCGATCGAGGACGCGCGGCGACCTCACGCGCTCGGGCCTCACGAGCTCAGTAGATGTCCTCGATCTTCCAGGCGCCGTCTTCGCGGACGAGCAGCACGGCGTCGCCGGGGCCGAGCGAGAGACGCGCGCGATCGCCGTTCTCCTCGATGGGCTCGTTCGCGGACTCGCGGAGCACGTCGACGATGGCCGCGATCTCGTCGCGCATCTCGACCTCGAAGCTCCGCTGGAGGACCTCGGCGGTGAGGTCGGGCGTGCGGTACGCGCGCGGGACGAAGCGGAGGAGGACGTCGTAGCGCTTGTTCTCGACGGCGCGCACGAAGGAGGCGATGGCGAGACGCGGCGTCGCCTGCGAGTAGACGTCGAGGATGGCGCCGTCGAGCTTCCAGCGGCCGTCCTCGAGGACGAGGCGCACTTCGCGGCCGTCATCGAGGAGGTAGCGGGCCTCGGCGCGCTCCTCGGCCACCTCGCGCGAGAGCTGCGCGACGATGAGGCGCCGCTCCTCGGGGTTCGAGGTCATGCGCCGCTCGAGCTCGCGGCGGTCGAGCTTGGCGCGGCTCTCCTCGCTCAGCATCGCCCACGCCGCGTCGTAGTGGCCGGCGTCGAGGAGCGCGGCGAACTCGCGCGCGGTCTTGGTCGGAGACGCGGGCGCGCCGCACGCCGCGGTGACGAGGAGGAGGCAAGCGAGCCCGATGCGCACGGGCGATTCGTATCAAGGAACGCGCGCCGTTGCACCTCCTCCTCGACGGAACGAAGAAGGCCCGGAGCGCGTGCCCCGGGCCTTCGGTGGGTCACCCCTCGGAGAGGGCTCACTGACAGGCGGGCGTGCCGTCGCTGCTGGTGGACGCGCTCGCGCAGGCGGAGAACTCCACCGTGACCGAGACGGTGACGGCCGCGTTCGCGGCGCGCGTCACGGCGTTGGCGAGGGCGCTCGCGCGGGCGCCGAGGCAGAGGAGGTTGTCCTGGAGCGCGCCCGAGAGGTCGACGATGCCGTCGGCGAAGGCCTCGACGTTGCCCCAGAGGTTCGCGTAGGCCTCCACGGCGAGGAGCGTCGGGAGGTTGCCCTCGAGGGTCTCGATGAGCTTGTCCGCGGCGTCGCCCGACTCGACGACGATGTGCACGTAGCCGGGCTCGCACTCCGACTTGAAGCTGGCCTCGGCCTCGCAGCTCGCCTGGCACTCGGCCTCGATCTCGCAGCTCGGCGGGGTGAGCTGCGTCTCGCAGCGCGGGAGCGAAGCGGAGCCCTCGCAGCCGCCGCGGCAGCGGAGATGGGCGTCGCCCTCGCATTTTGCCGTCGGATCGGCACCGTACTCGCAGGAGCCCTGGCAGTGGCCCTTGCAGGAGCCGCTGCAGGTGCCGAGGCAGGTGCCCTCACAGTGCCCGGACTCGTGGAGCGTGCCCTCACACTCGCCCTCGCAGACGCCCCCGCAGGAGCCGTCGCAGAGGCCGGAGCAGGAGCCCTCGCACTCGATCCACGCGTGCGCCTCGGCCTCGCAGATGACGGAAGCCTCGGCCTCGCAGGAGCCCTCGCACTGCACGGAGAAATGTCCCGGCTCGCAGCGCGTCTCGATGGAGCCCGGCTCGCAGCCGCCTTCGATCACGCAGCCAGCCTCGCAGTCGAGCTGGGCCTTGGCGTCGAAGGTGCAGACCGGCGGGGAGGCGACGATGGAGATGCGGACGCCGCCCTGGAGCGCGCCGGCGATCGCGCGATCGGCCGCGGCGCAGGCGATCTCGACGTCGTGGGGATCTTCGACTTCGCCGTCGAGGTCGATCGCGATGTTCGCGCACGCCGCCGCGACGCTCGCGGCGAGGTTGTTGGCGCTGATCTCGAGCGCCTGCGCGGCGGCGATCGTCGCCTCGATGCGCGTGTTCAGGTCGGTTCCGCAGTATTTCTCGCCGTCGCCGTCGGAGCAGCCGCCGATCACGGCGAGCGACGCGACGAGCAGCACGGCCCACGAACGCTGGATGGACAACATAGGAAAGCTACCTCTCGGATTCGCGCGGAAGGGATCTCCCCCGCCGGGGCGAGACTAACACTTTCGCGGCCGAATTCGTCGGATCCACGCGTAAGTCGCGCGATTCCGCTCACCTCGATCGATTCCCCTGGTAGAGTCCGGGCCCGTGAGCGCGCCTCAAGCCGACGACCTCGATTTAAGGCTCCTTCGATTCAGAAAATCTCCGACGGTGGCGGAGGGACTCTCGCTCGCAGAGGCCCTCGTCGCGGCGTCGCGCGAGCGTGACGCGCTTTCCGTCTACGATCTCCTGCGACGAGGGGCGCCGCGCGACGCGAGCCTCCCCCACCGAGCCGGGCGGGTGCTCCTCCGCCTCGGCGATCTCCCGGCCGCGCAGGCCGTGCTCCTCGAGGCGATCCAGATCGCCCCGGAGGATGCCTCCATCGCCGTCTCGCTCGGCGAGGTGCTGCTCAAGCGGGGCGAGCCCGTGCGCGCCAAGGAGCTGCTCGCCCGTCACCTCGGCGCGCCGGGCGTCGACTCGCTCTACGCCCGGGCCGAGCGCCTCGCCCGTCTCTCGGCCGCGGTCGAGGTGGAGGCGCCGCTCCCCGAGGAGCGCACGACCACGCCTTCCGGCGAACGCACGACCACGCCGACCGAGGAGCGCACGACCACGCCGTCCGAAGACCGCGTCACCCTCACCGCGCCGGTCGAGGATCGCGTGACGGCGCCTGCGCCCGAGGGGCCGAGCGCCGACGACGCAGCCGGCTTCTTCGAGGACGTCCCCACCGCGATGATCGAGCGCGAGCAGCTCGACGCGCTCCGGGCCGAGCGGGCTTCGCGCGCCGAAGACGCCGCGCCGCCGCCGAGCCCTCCCATCGAGGTGGAGCTCGAGATCCCCTCCAAGCGCGACGAGGACGCGACGCGCGAGGTGGACGTCGCGGCGCTGATCCCCATGCCCGAGCCCTCGACCCGCACGTGGACCGATCGCGTCACGCTCGAGCCGGAGGAGATCGAGGCCGAGCCGGTCCCGTCTGCGCCTCGGAAGAAGGGCCGCGCGTGGATCGCGGCGCTCGCCGTGCTCGCCGTGGCGCTCGCGGCCGGGGCCTACGTCGCCAGGGACTTCCTCCTCCCGCAGGGGAGCAAGGGCGCGGACGCGCTCGTGGCCGAGGCCGATCGGCTCTTCCGCGAGGGCGATCCGGCCACGCTCGACGAGGCGGTGGCCCAGCTCGACGCGGCCGCCGCGGCCTCGCCCACGGGCGCGATCGACGCATCCGTCGAGGCCTTCGGCCGCGCGCTCGCGCTCCTCGAGCTCGAGCGAGGCGACGCGAGCAAGGCGCGGCTCGCCGCCGAGCGCGCCGAAGGTCCGCTCCGCGAGGCCGCGCTCGCCGCCGTGGGCTTCGCGACGACGCGCGAGGCACCGGCGCCCACGTCGCTCGCGCTCCCCTCCAAGGCGTTCGATCCGCGCGTCTCGCTCCTCCTCGGCCGCCTGCGGCAGGC
>JAAYBZ010000150.1 GCA_012744445.1 Myxococcales bacterium
CTGCCGCTGTAGCGCAGCCGCGCGCAGGCGGAAACGGGGAGAGCGAGACGCCGAAAGTCGCCCGAAGGCCGTCTGGCCTCGCCCACCCCGATCTGCACGCGCAGCTCCGAGATGCGCGTCCGCAAGAAGGCGAGCCGCGTCTTCCCGGTCCCCGGGGGCCCCTCCAGCTGGGGCTGTCTCCCTCCACGGCCAGGCATACGGCGCGTCCGCCGACTGCGGGTTCTCGACCTCGGGCAGACCGGCGCTTGCATGTTGCCCACACGTCGAGCCGCGCCTACATCGTCAGGAATGGAGGACCTTCGCACGCCCCGGCTTCTCCTCCGCCGCTGGAGGGACACCGATCGCCAACCCTTCGCGCGCTTGAACGCCGATCCCGACGTCATGGACCACTTCCCCGGCGTGCTCGACCGCGCGGAGAGCGACGCTCTCGCCGATCGCATCGAAGCACACTTCGCCGAGCACGGGTTCGGCGTCTGGGCGCTCGAGGTGCAGGGCGGCGAACCGTTCGTCGGGTTCGTCGGCCTGGCCCACGTCGGGTTCGACGCCCACTTCACCCCTAGCGTCGAGATCGCCTGGCGTCTTGCCCGCTCGTCGTGGGGCCACGGGTACGCGACGGAGGCAGCGCGGGAGGCGTGCCGCGTCGCCTTCGAGGTGCTGCAGCTGCCGGAAGTCGTGTCCTTCACGGTGCCCGAGAACCGGCGGTCGCGCGCGGTGATGGAGCGCCTCGGGATGACCCACGACCCTCGAGAAGACTTCGACCACCCACGGCTCGACGTGGATCACCCACTGCGACGGCACGTGCTCTATCGGCTCGCCGCGCAGAGGCGGGCGTGAAGCTGCCCGCCCTGCGCCCGAAATTCCTTCTCGGTGGCGTCGATAGCGTCACGGCCGCGATCCCGTTGCGCGTCGTCCTTGCCCGCCAGCTCCGCGTCACCATGCGCCTCTTCGCTTCTCCCCTGCTCGTCCCGGCCGCGAGTCTGGCGCTCCTGGGAGCACTTCCGGCCTGTGGCGCTCCCCAGTCGACCCGCCCTCCTCCACCAGCACCCGAGGAGGCATCGTCAGACCGCTCGCCCCACGAAGGATCCGGTGCGGCCGCGGTCAATCAGCCGTCGCCCCCCGCGCCGAAGCCCGGCCCAGGAGACCCCTGCTCCCCAGGTCAGGACCTCGCCAACGGGAGCCCCGGAGATTGCCAGGAGGGCCTCCTCTGCTGCACCAACTTCCACGGCAGCTGCGGCGGCGCGCAGCCGCTACCCGGCGAAGCGCGCGAGCCGTGCACCACCACCTATCGCTGCGCCGCGGTCGAGCGATGTTGGGGCCCGCCGCCTTGAGGAGTCCACCGCGGATGAGCGCGCGCGAGATGAGCGCACCACCGCCTTCCGCGCCTAGGCTGGCGCGCACCAAGCGCTCCAGCGAGCCAGCCCCCCGGAGTCCCCGCCCTGGGCCCCTTTCTCACGAAGCAGGTGGGGGGTCCCTCGACCTCCGGCATTGACGGGGGCCGCGCCTTAGCTCATCGTATATCAACGATGACTGCCACTCAGGCATCCGAGCTCTGCTGCCCGCCTGCGAAGGACCAGGCCGACCTACGTCCCGTGGAGGGGGACGAGGCCGACGAGGAGCTGGCTACGCTGTCGAAAGCGCTCGGGCACCCGGCGCGCGTGAAGATCGTTCGTCTCCTGATCCGCAAGAACGCCTGTATCTGCGGCGAGATCGTGGACGAGCTACCACTCGCTCAATCGACGGTCTCCCAGCATCTCAAGGTGCTCAAGGACGCCGGCCTCATCCGCGGCGACGTGGACGGGCCGCGGGTCTGCTACTGCGTCGAGCCGCACGCGCTCCGTCGGCTGCGAGCCCTCGTGGGGGGGCTCTGATGCCGGCCCTTCTACTCCACCAACATCGTTCATTGCCGATGACTGAACGGAAGTTTCCCAGGTTCCGGCCTCGTCGGGAGGTGCGACGTGAAGCCCGCTCGAGTGGCGACAAGGACTGATCCCTCATGACCCATGCAAACGCCGGGCTGCTCCGCAAGCTCTCGTTCCTCGATCGCTATCTGACGCTGTGGATCTTCGCTGCGATGGCGCTCGGCATCGCCCTCGGCTTCCTCGCGCCTGGCGTCACGACCGCGCTCGACAGCATGAGCGTGGGCACGACCTCGATCCCGATCGCGATCGGCCTCGTGCTGATGATGTACCCGCCGCTCGCGAAGGTCCGCTACGAGGAGCTGGGGCAGGTCTTCCGCAACAAGCGCGTGCTGACGCTGTCGCTCCTGCAGAACTGGGTCATTGGCCCGCTCCTCATGTTCGGGCTCGCCGTCGTGTTCCTGCGCGACAAGCCCGAGTACATGCTCGGCCTCATCCTGATCGGCCTCGCGCGCTGCATCGCGATGGTCATCGTCTGGAACGACCTCGCGAAGGGCGACACCGAGTACTGCGCAGGGCTCGTCGCGTTCAACTCGATCTTCCAGGTCCTGTTCTTCTCGGTCTACGCGTACTTCTTCGCCACGCTCCTGCCGACGTGGCTCGGCCTCGAGGGCGCGATCGTGAACATCACGATCGGCGAGATCGCCAAGAGCGTCGCGATCTACCTCGGCGTCCCGTTCGCCGCGGGCTTCCTCACCCGACGCGTGCTCGTGAGCGCCAAGGGACACGACTGGTACGCGGAGCAGTTCGTGCCGCGCATCGGCCCGATCACGCTCATCGCGCTGCTCTTCACGATCGTCGTGATGTTCTCGCTCAAGGGTGAGGCGATCGTACAGCTCCCGCTCGACGTGCTCCGCATCGCGGCGCCACTGCTCATCTACTTCGTGGTGATGTTCGCCGTCTCGTTCTTCATGAGCAAGCGCGTGGGCGCCGACTACGAGCAGACGGCGACGCTCTCGTTCACGGCCGCTTCCAACAATTTCGAGCTCGCCATCGCCGTCGCCATCGCGAGCTTCGGCATCCACAGCGGCGCAGCGTTCGCGGCGGTCATCGGGCCGCTCGTCGAGGTGCCCGTCCTCATCGGCCTCGTGAACGTCGCCCTCTGGGCGCAGCGCCGCTTCTTCCCCAACACAGACCTGCAGGTCGCGACCCCCGGGTGTGCGACCGACGCGTCGACCACATCGAGAGCCTGACCCATGACCAACGAACCCAAGAGCATCCTGTTCCTCTGCGTCGCCAACTCCGCGCGCAGCCAAATGGCCGAGGGGCTCGGCCGCATGCTCTTCGGCGACCGGGTACCCGTCATGAGCGCCGGCAGCGAGCCCTCGAAGGTGAACCCCTACGCGGTCGAGGTCATGGGCGAGCTCGGCGTGGATCTCGCCGCGCATCACTCGAAGTCCGTGCAGACGATCGCCCCGGCGACCGTCGGCACTGTGATCACCCTGTGCGCGGAGGAGGTCTGCCCCGTATTCCTCGCCAAGGCCCGACGGCTGCACTGGCCCATCCCGGACCCCGCGAGCAAGGACCCGTCGATCCCGCGGGAGGAGATGCTCACGCGCTTCCGAACGGCACGGGACACCATCCGCGGGATGCTCGAGCGCTTCGCGGCGGAGGAGCGCCTTGGGTGAGCGGCGCGGCTGCGTCCTTTCGGCGAGGTCCTCGTCTTGATGGATAGGAGGCTACGAACATGAACGAACAGACCAAGGACGAGGTTCGCAGCATGGTGCGTGAACAGTACGCTCGCGTCGCCCGCTCCACGACCGGGGCGAGCTGCTGTGCGCCGGGGAGCTGTGGGCCCGGGGCCGACGCGAGCTTGGCGCTCGGCTATTCCGCCGAGGACCTCGCCGTGGTTCCCGACGGAGCGAACATGGGGCTGGGCTGCGGGAACCCGCAAGCCATCGCAGCATTGAAGGCAGGCGAGACGGTGCTCGACCTCGGAGCGGGGGGAGGCTTCGACTGCTTCCTCGCTGCCAAGCAGGTCGGCCCGAGCGGGCGCGTCATCGGCGTGGACATGACCCCGGATATGGTGTCGAAAGCACGAGCGAACGCGCAGAAGCTCGAGGCGAAGAACGTCGACTTCCGGCTCGGCGAGATCGAGCACCTGCCGCTCGCAGACGGCACGGTCGACGTCATCCTGTCGAACTGCGTGATCAACCTGAGCCCGGACAAGGGCGC